>CBDFAU010000028.1:0-19141 GCA_965245755.1 Streptococcus mitis
ACAAGCCTTCCTTGCCTTCCCTCTCCTTCTTTAAAATGGAGACAACGATATGATGAAAGAATTATTTGGAGAATTTTTGGGGACTTTAATCCTGATTCTTCTAGGAAATGGTGTTGTTGCAGGTGTGGTTCTTCCTAAAACCAAGAGCAACAATGCAGGTTGGATTGTGATTACTATGGGTTGGGGAATTGCTGTAGCCGTTGCGGCTTTTGTATCTGGCACGCTCAGCCCAGCCCACCTAAATCCAGCTGTAACGTTTGCGATGGCCTTAAAAGGAACGCTCTCTTGGGCTTCCGTTTTCCCATACATCCTAGCTCAGTTCGCAGGGGCTATGCTGGGTCAGATTTTGGTTTGGTTGCAATTCAAACCGCATTATGAGGCAGAAGAAAATGCAGGCAATATCCTGGCAACCTTCAGTACTGGACCAGCTATAAAAGATACTGTATCAAACTTGATTAGTGAAATCCTAGGAACTTTTGTATTGGTATTAACAATCTTTGCTTTGGGACTTTATGACCTTCAAGCAGGAATCGGAACCTTCGCAGTGGGAACTTTGATTGTCGGTATCGTTCTATCACTAGGTGGAACAACAGGTTGTGCCTTGAACCCAGCGCGTGACCTTGGACCTCGTATCATGCACAGTATCCTTCCAATTTCAAACAAGGGAGACGGAGACTGGTCTTATGCTTGGATTCCTGTTGTGGGACCTGTTATCGGTGCAGCCTTAGCCGTGCTTGTATTCTCACTTTTCTAATCTAGAAAACAATTATGTTGATAAAGCTTGAGATGAGTATCTCAGGCTTTTTTTCATTGAGTATAACTAATTAGTACTATCCAATCAACGATAATAATTCCTTCAAAAAATAGGAATAATAAAGGCAATAGTTTTTGCTTTTTTATGTGAAAAATCTCACTTTTGTTTTCTGCTATTTTATGCTAAAATATTAAAAATCAAATTTTAATTCCAAAGTTGGCAACTAAGATAGGAGAGCTATATGTCTAATTCATTTATCAAATTGTTAGTCTCTCAATTGTTTGCAAATTTAGCAGATATTTTCTTTAGAGTAACAATCATTGCTAACATATACATTATTTCAAAATCAGTAATTGCCACATCACTAGTTCCCATTTTAATAGGGATATCCTCTTTTGTTGCAAGTCTTTTAGTTCCTTTAGTTACTAAAAGGATAGCGCTAAATAGGGTTTTATCTTTATCCCAATTTGGAAAGACTATATTATTGGCGATACTGGTAGGAATGTTTACCGTAATGCAATCAGTAGCGCCTTTGGTGATCTATCTATTTGTTGTTGCAATTTCCATATTAGATGGTTTTGCAGCACCCGTTTCCTATGCTATTGTGCCGCGCTATGCGACCGATTTGGGCAAGGCTAACTCAGCCTTGTCAATGACTGGTGAAGCTGTTCAATTGGTAGGGTGGGGGTTGGGTGGACTCTTGTTTGCAACAATTGGTCTGTTGCCTACCACGTTTATCATTTTAATCTTGTATATCATTTCTAGCTTTCTGATGTTATTTCTGCCTAACGCTGAAGTGGAGGTACTAGAGTCAGAGACCAATCTTGAAATTTTGCTCAAAGGTTGGAAGTTAGTTGCTAGAGATCCTAGATTAAGACTTTTTGTATCAGCAAATTTATTTGAAATTTTCTCAAATACGATTTGGGTTTCGTCTATCATACTTGTCTTTGTAACTGAGTTATTAAATGAAACGGAAAGTTACTGGGGATATTCTAATACAGCATACTCTATTGGTATTATAATTAGTGGCTTAATTGCTTTTCGGCTATCTGAAAAGTTTCTTGATTCTAAATGGGAAAGTATTCTTTTTTCTCTTATAGCCATGGCAATAGTGACGCTGACTATTCTATTTTTGCCAAATGCACAGATGTTTTTAGTATTTTCAGCTTTAGTTGGTATGTTATCGCAGCTAAAAGAAGTTCCTGAAAGTGTATTTCTTCAGGAAACAGTAGAGGAAAATAACTTGGTTAATGTCTATTCCGTTCTTGAAGTGATTTCGACACTAGCATTTTCAGTATTTGTTTTGCTAATGAGCTATATTACTGAGAGTTTTGGTATTAGTATCAGTTTTTGGATATCGGCCATTTGTCTGGTGATAGAAGCTATTTTAATTTATATCAGACGAGATTATTTTAGATGAGAGACTGGTTAAAAAGTCTTTAAAAATCAGAAAAGCGCATAGTATCGGGTGTTGAAAAAACTTGATATTGTGCGTTTTATTATGAAATTGAATTATGAAGAGAAAGTTCAAATCCATGAACTAAAAAACAAGGAATCAGCTTAAAGCAACTTTCAACTATATTTGGAGTAGGTATTTCTAAACTAACATACATTTTTAGTTTGTTTTGATCGTTATGGGATTGAAATTGTCAAGAAAGGGCAGAATCGCGATTATTCTCCAGAATTAAAACAAAAAATGATTGATAAAGTTCTTCTTGAAGGTCGTTCGCAAGGAAGTGCTAGTCTTGATTATGCCCTCCCAAACCAAGGAATGCTTCCAAATTGGCTGGCACAATACAGGAAAAACAGGTATACTATTGCTGAGAAAATAAGAGGAAGGTTAGCTAAAATGGGACGTAAACAGAAGAAAACTTGTGAAGAAATGACAGAATTAGAACGATTTAAGGAGGAGAATGAACGCTTACGTACTGAGGTAGCTTACCTAAAAGAGTTAGAGGAAAGAGTCGAAGCTTTACAGCTAAAAAGTCAGAATCCTTCACCGGTTCCTTCATCAATTTTTTGTTCTTGAATTTTATTTATTGTGTGAATAATTTTGTCTCATTATTGGGGTTCAGTACTAAGAGTCATTTGGATTTTTTATTTTAAGAAATAAAATAACAGAAGTATTTATAGTTTTTAAATTATGGTATAATGAATAAAGTTAACTATCCTTGGTAATATGATAGGAACTAATCTTAAAAAGATAAATCATGAGATGAGAAAAAGAAAAAAGGAGTTTGGCTGGTATGAATTATTTCGAGGGGAATGAGTTTTTCCTTCTTTTGTTTGTAGTTTTACTAATTGGTTTTGTAGTAAACTTTTTTGAAAAACGTAAGGACTACTATATTTTGGTGCTCTCCCTCTTATTTGCAGGAGCTATTTATGGCAAGAGTAGAGCAATGATTGTCTATTTAATCTCCTTTGTAATTTATCAATATTTTCTGGTTTTCATAGCACAGAGGATAGAAACAAAGCGGCTGAAACCTCTGGTTTTCCTTTCTATTCTTCCTTTAGTGATCAATAAAGTCTTTGCCCTGACTTCCCTGCATTTGTTGGCCTTTATTGGAATTTCTTACATGTCCTTTAAGACCATTCAGATCATGCTAGAAATATCGGATGGCTTGATTAAAGAAAAGATTAGCATAAAAGACTACCTGCAATTTTTACTTTTTTTCCCTACAGTTAGTGCTGGTCCGATTGATCGGAGTAGGAGATTTTTAAAAGAGATAAACGAGGTCATGCCTCGAAAAGAGTATCTAGAGTTAGCAGGGGACGGTGTGTATCGTATCGTTCTAGGCCTTCTTTACAAGGTTGTTTTATCAACCTATGTTTACCAGATGATACTCGCTCTAAGCAATACTGGTACAGTCGTCTACTCAATCAAGTATATGTACCTCTATACCTTGTATCTGTTCTTCGACTTTGCAGGCTATAGTCTAATGGCTGTTGGAAGTAGTAACATTCTAGGTATTCAGACACCGATGAACTTTAACAAACCTTTCTTGAGTGTCGATATTAAGGATTTTTGGACCAGATGGCATATCACCTTGTCGACTTGGTTGAGAGATTTTGTATTTTCAAGAGTATTGATGCAGGTTATCAGGAAAAAATGGTTTAAAAATAGACTACACAATGCAACCTACGCCTATATGGTCAATATGTTGGTCATGGGTTTTTGGCATGGTCTTAGTGTTAGCTACATTGTTTATGGTTTTTATCATGGTGTCTTGATGGCTGGATTTGAAGTGTATCAAAAGAAAAGCACTTTTTATAAGAAAAATAAAAACAAAAATTGGTATAAACTACTAAGTTGGTTTGTGACCATGAATTTGGTTATGATTGGTTTCTTTATCTTTTCAGGTGAACCCTATAAAATCTTACTTACGATTTTAAAGAGATAAGAAATTGAAAAGAGATTGGACGGATCGAAGGGATAGGATAAAACGAGATGATTAAACTAAAAGCATTTTTGCTATCGCTTGTGCTCGTAATTGCGACGCTTGCCCTTTTAAATGTGACATACGTCAAGAAGATTGATGATTATTATAAAGTAAAGGATAATAGTATTCGCTATAGCACTTCGTATGAAAAGTATAAAAGTAGAGATATTCTGACAAGCAATATTACTCCCAATACATTTGTTTTATTGGGATCATCTGAGTTGGTTGCGACGATAAATGAAGACTATCATCCCAATAAAATTTTTAACTACAACGATTTTAATATCATGCAGATTGGGACCAGTTATTCACAAAACATCATTCAGGCTACGACCTTGGGTTCTATTGAAGGATCTATGACTAAGCGAAAAGTGGCTATAATAGAGTCGGTTCAGTGGTTTGAAAAAGATGGGACTCATCAGGATGCCTTTTTGAATAAGGCTTCTCAGGAACATATTTTTCAGACACTCTCTAATAAGAAAATTAGCAAAGATACCAAGGAAAAACTTATTGATAGAATTATTGAAATAACTAAAGGGAATAAGCTTCAAAATGACCTTTATAAGAAATATAAGAGCTACTTCATAGAAGGTAAAGGAGCCTTTATTGATAAAAAACTATTAGAGTTCGATAATGCGATTTATTCCTTTAAACTCAAACAGACTTTTTATCAAAAACGTGCCAAATCAGATTATCCTTCACTAGGGGATAAAACCCCAGACTATGATTGGGAGAAAATGACGAATCAGTTTGTAGAAGAGGTCAAAAAGAAAACAGACAATAATGATTATGCTGTTGATAATAACTACTACAATACTTACTTAAAAGATCGCTATGCATCGTTGAAAGATTCCAATAAAGATTTGAGCTATCTGGAGTCACCAGAGTATTCAGATATGGAACTCTTCTTGACAGTTGCCAAGGAATTGGGCATTGAAGTTGAGGTCATTATTTTCCCAGTAAATGGTAAATGGAATGACTACACAGGTGTCTCAAGAGAGATGCGGGAGAAAACTTATAAAAAAATAGAAGATGTCGCAAAAAGCCATGGTGCAACAGTACTAAACTATGGAAACAGAGAGTATGATGATTACTTTTTATTTGACGTGATGCACGTTGGAGTGAAAGGATGGATGGAAGTTGAAAAAGAACTTTACAAATTTGCAAACCAAGATAACTAACACACACCGTTTAATCTTGTGGACGCTATTTTTCTATACGGTTATCTTAAGCATCGTGATTTATTGTTTTGTGACCGATTTTTCGAACATTCAAGAATTTATCTATAGTGAATTTTAGGATTACATACTATAAAAATCTCTAGATAAATGGAACTGCACCGATAAAGTGAGACATAAGATAAGGCTCTATAATATTTATAGTGGAGACATCCTCTATAGGTAGTATGGAGCCTACTTTATTGTAGCCCCATATAATTTATACTGAAAAGCATTCAAGCTATCATTAGAAAGAATCATATGGAACAAATTAATATTACTGAAACGTAGTGAAAATAGACGGGTAAACAATTGAAAAACTAGTCTATAAAGTGGTATAATAGCAGAAAAATAAATTAGTAAGAAATTGATTTTATTTTAGCGAAAAATTACAGAAATGAATGGTTTTTCTTGATGAAACAGAGAAAAGAATTGTACCTCTTTTTTGGTCGGACAGCCTTGTATTTTATTATCTTTCTAGGGCTACTTTACTTTTTTAGCTATCTTGGTCAGGGTCAAGGAAGCTTTATCTATAATGAATTTTAACTTGAAGGAGAATCCTTATTATGTCAAATAAACCAATCGTAGATATGATTGAAACTATTGAGCATTTTGCTCAGACCCAGCCTAGCTATCCTGTTTACAATGTTTTGGGGCAGGAACACACTTATGGAGATTTGAAAGCTGATTCGGATAGTTTGGCTGCAGCCATTGACCAACTAGGCTTGCCTGAGAAGTCTCCTGTGGTTGTTTTTGGAGGCCAAGAGTATGAGATGTTGGCAACTTTTGTAGCGCTGACTAAGTCAGGTCATGCCTACATTCCAATTGATAGCCATTCGGCTTTGGAGCGAGTTTCAGCTATTTTAGAAGTAGCGGAGCCAAGTTTGATTATTGCCATCTCAGATTTTCCATTGGAGCAGGTTTCTACGCCAATGATGACTCTAGCTCAGGCTCAAGAAGCCTTTGTTCAAGGGACAAGCTATGAGATCACGCATCCAGTCAAGGGCGATGATAACTACTACATTATCTTTACTTCTGGTACAACTGGTAAGCCTAAGGGAGTGCAGATTTCACATGATAACCTCCTCAGCTTTACCAACTGGATGATTACGGACAAGGAATTTGCGACGCCAAGTCGTCCGCAAATGCTGGCTCAGCCCCCTTATTCTTTTGACTTGTCTGTCATGTACTGGGCACCGACATTAGCACTTGGTGGTACACTTTTCGCTCTTCCTTCAGCTATTACTCAGGACTTTAAGCAACTCTTTGCGACCATTTTTTCATTGCCAATCGCTATCTGGACTTCAACGCCTTCTTTTGCGGATATGGCTATGTTGTCAGAAGACTTTAATAGCGAGAAAATGCCTGGCATCACGCATTTCTACTTTGATGGAGAAGAATTGACGGTTAAAACGGCTCAAAAACTACGCGAACGTTTCCCAAATGCCCATATTATCAATGCTTACGGCCCAACAGAAGCGACAGTAGCCCTGTCAGCTGTTGCTGTGACAGACGAGATGCTAGCGACTCTCAAACGCCTACCAATCGGTTATACCAAGGCTGATTCTCCAACCTTTATCATTGACGAGGACGGCAATAAATTGCCAAATGGCGAACAGGGAGAAATCATTGTTTCTGGACCAGCCGTTTCAAAAGGTTATATGAACAATCCTGAAAAAACGGCCGAAGCCTTCTTTGAGTTTGAAGGTCTACCAGCCTACCATACAGGAGATGTGGGAACTATGACAGATGAAGGCTTACTTCTCTACGGCGGACGCATGGACTTCCAGATTAAGTTCAACGGTTACCGCATTGAGTTAGAAGATGTCTCTCAAAACCTCAATAAGTCTCGCTTTATCGAGTCTGCTGTAGCTGTGCCACGTTATAATAAAGACCACAAGGTGCAAAATCTATTGGCTTATGTCATCTTGAAAGACGGTGTTCGTGAGCAGTTTGAGCGAGATATTGATATTACCAAGGCTATCAAGGAAGATTTAACAGATATCATGATGTCCTACATGATGCCATCTAAATTCCTTTATCGAGACAGTTTACCACTGACTCCAAATGGAAAAATTGACATCAAAGGATTGATTAACGAGGTGAATAAGAGATGATGGAGTTCTTTCAACAGCTTCCTCATTTAGAGCCATACGGCAATCCTCAGTATTTTGTCTATGTGATTGCTGCAACCTTGCCCATCTTTATCGGTCTCTTTTTCAAGAAACGCTTTGCCTGGTATGAAGTGCTGGTTAGTCTCTTCTTTATCGTCACCATGTTGGTAGGTGGGAAGACTAATCAATTGGCTGCCTTGGGTATTTACCTTTGTTGGGAAATATTGCTCTTGCTTTTCTATAAGCACTATCGAAAAAGTAAGGATGGCAAGTGGGTCTTCTACCTAGTTAGTTTTCTGTCCCTGCTTCCAATTATCTTTGTCAAGGTGCAGCCGGCTATCAATGGAACGCAGTCTTTGCTTGGGTTTTTGGGAATTTCTTACCTGACCTTTCGTTCGGTTGGGATTATCATCGAGCTGAGAGATGGAGTGATTAAGGATTTTACCCTCTGGGAATTCATCCGTTTCCTTCTCTTCATGCCGACCTTTTCAAGTGGTCCAATCGATCGCTTTAAGCGGTTTAATGAAAATTATCAGACCATTCCTGAGCGGGATGAGTTGATGGATATGCTGGATGAATCTGTTCGCTATATCATGTGGGGCTTTCTCTACAAGTTTATCTTGGCCCATATTCTAGGAGAGACTTTGTTGCCTCCTCTGAAGAATCTAGCCCTGCAGTCAGGTGGTTTCTTTAATATCTATACTTTAGTGGTCATGTATACCTTTGGTCTGGAACTTTTCTTTGACTTTGCAGGTTACTCTATGTTTGCCTTAGCTATCTCAAACTTAATGGGAATCCGTAGTCCTATCAACTTTAACAAGCCCTTTTTATCAAGGGATTTAAAAGAGTTTTGGAATCGTTGGCACATGAGCCTGTCTTTCTGGTTCCGTGACTTTGTCTTTATGCGGATGGTGATGGTGTTGACCAGAAAGAAGGTCTTTAAGAATCGCAATGTAACCTCAAGTGTGGCCTACATTGTAAATATGCTGATTATGGGATTTTGGCACGGTGTGACCTGGTACTACATCGCCTATGGACTCTTTCATGGGATTGGACTGGTTATCAATGACGCTTGGATTCGTAAGAAAAAAACGCTCAATAAGGAACGGAAAAAAGCAGGGAAAGCTGCTCTACCTGAGAATCGCTGGATTCAGTTGCTTGGCATGGTTGTCACCTTCCATGTCGTTATGCTGTCATTCTTAATCTTTTCTGGATTCTTGAATGATTTATGGTTTAAAAAATAAAAGGAAATAAAATATGGATATCAAATCAGAAGTTATCGAAATTATTGATGAGTTGTTTATGGAAGATGTTTCTGACATGATGGATGAAGATCTTTTTGATGCAGGTGTCTTGGATAGTATGGGAACGGTTGAGTTGATTGTGGAGATTGAAAACCGTTTTGATATTCGTGTCCCTGTAACAGAGTTTGGTCGTGACGACTGGAATACAGCCAATAAAATCATAGCTGGTATTGTGGAGCTACAAAATGCTTAAACGCTTATGGATGATCTTCGGACCGGTCTTGATAGCTGGTTTGTTGGTTTTTCTGCTTATCTTTTTCTATCCTGCTGAGATGCGCCATGATCTGGGAGCTGAAAAGCGTTCGGCGGTGGCTACTACTATCGATAGTTTTAAGGAGCGAAGTCAAAAGGTCAGAGCACTATCTGATCCAAATATGCGTTTTGTTCCCTTCTTTGGCTCCAGTGAATGGCTTCGTTTTGACGGTGCCCATCCTGCGGTATTGGCTGAGAAATACAACCGCTCTTATCGCCCCTATCTTTTAGGACAGAGGGGAGCTGCCTCGCTCAATCAGTATTTTGGGATGCAACAGATGTTGCCACAACTGGAGAATAAACAAGTTGTATATGTCATCTCGCCCCAGTGGTTTAGTAAAAATGGCTATGAGCCAGCAGCCTTCCAGCAGTATTTTAATGGGGATCAGTTGACGAGTTTTCTGGAACATCAATCTGGAGATCAGGCTAGTCAATATGCAGCGACCCGCTTACTGCAGCAGTTTCCAAATGTAGCTATGAAGGATCTGGTTCAGAAGTTGGCAAGTAAAGAAGAATTGTCGACGGCAGACAATGAAATGATTGAATTATTGGCTCGTTTTAATGAACGCCAAGCTTCCTTTTTTGGTCAGTTTTCGGTTAGAGGCTATTTCAAATACGATAAGCATGTAGCTAAGTATTTAAAGACCTTGCCAGACCAGTTTTCTTATCAAGCCATAGAAGATGTTGTCAAAGCAGATGCAGAAAAGAATACTTCCAATAATGATCTGGGAATGGAAAATTATTTCTATAATACGCAGATTAAAAAGGATTTGAATAAATTAAAGGATTCTCAGAAAAACTTTACCTACCTCAAGTCGCCAGAATATAATGACTTGCAGTTGGTGTTAACCCAGTTTTCTAAATCCAAGGTAAACCCGATTTTTATCCTTCCGCCTGTTAATAAAAAATGGATGGACTACGCTGGTCTACGAGAGGATATGTACCAACAAACGGTGCAAAAGATTCGTTATCAGTTAGAAAGTCAAGGTTTTACCAATATAGCAGATTTTTCTAAGGATGGCGGGGAGCCTTTCTTTATGAAGGATACCATTCACCTTGGTTGGTTGGGTTGGTTGGCTTTTGACAAGGCAGTTGATCCTTTCCTATCCAATCCCACACCAGCTCCGACTTATCATCTGAATGAGCGCTTTTTCAGTAAAGACTGGGCGACTTATGATGGAGATGTCAAGGAATTTCAATAGATCATAATATAGAAGAGTTCAAGGATGAAACTAGTTTTCACGTTTTTTCTTGACTCTTTTTTTGGTTGTGATATAATTAACCAGTAAATAATTTTTCAAAGAATAGTATTTTTCTCTTAAAATAAAGAGAAGTCCAAAAGGAAAGGAGTCAGATATGAGACAGCTAGCGAAGGATATCGATGCCTTTTTAAATGAGGTGATTTTGCAGGCGGAAAATCAGCATGAAATCCTAATAGGTCATTGTACTAGCGAGGTGGCCCTGACCAATACTCAGGAGCACATTCTCATGCTCTTGTCAGAGGAATCTTTAACAAATTCAGAGTTGGCCCGTCGCCTCAATGTCAGTCAGGCGGCAGTTACCAAGGCCATTAAGTCTTTGGTCAAGGAAGGAATGTTGGAAACATCTAAAGATCCTAAGGATGCGCGTGTGATTTTTTATCAGTTGACTGATTTGGCTCGTCCAATCGCTGAGGAGCACCATCATCACCATGAGCATACACTTTTAACCTATGAACAAGTGGCGACTCAGTTTACTCCAAATGAACAAAAAGTTATTCAGCGGTTTTTGACTGCTTTAGTAGGAGAAATCAAATAATGAGATATATTACGGTAGAGGATTTATCCTTCTATTATGATAAGGAGCCCGTTCTTGAACATATCAATTATAGTGTTGATAGTGGGGAATTTGTTACCTTGACAGGGGAAAATGGGGCGGCTAAGACGACACTGATCAAGGCCAGTCTTGGAATCCTCCAACCACGCATTGGTAAGGTAACCATTTCAAAGACAAATACGCAGGGTAAGAAATTGAGAATAGCTTACCTTCCTCAACAGATTGCCAGTTTTAACGCTGGTTTTCCAAGTACGGTTTATGAATTTGTCAAGTCGGGTCGCTATCCACGAAAGGGTTGGTTCCGTCGTTTGAATGCTCATGATGAGGAGCATATCAAGGCTAGTTTGGACTCAGTTGGTATGTGGGAACACCGAGACAAACGCTTGGGTTCTCTATCTGGAGGACAAAAGCAGCGAGCGGTGATTGCGCGCATGTTTGCTTCGGATCCAGATGTGTTTATTCTAGATGAGCCGACAACGGGGATGGATGCAGGAAGTAAAAATGAATTTTACGAACTCATGCACCACAGCGCCCATCATCATGGTAAGGCTGTTTTGATGATTACCCATGACCCTGAAGAAGTTAAGGACTATGCGGACCGCAATATCCATCTAGTCCGTAATCAAGACTCGCCATGGCGTTGTTTCAACGTTCATGAGAATGATCAGGAGGTAGGCCATGCTTAGTTTATTATCTTATGACTTTATGCAGCGTGCCTTTCTGGCCGTTATTGCTATGAGTCTTTTCTCGCCAGTATTGGGAACCTTCCTTATCTTGCGTCGTCAGAGTTTGATGAGTGATACCCTTAGCCACGTCTCGCTTTCGGGTGTAGCCTTTGGTCTGGTTCTGGGGATTTCTCCGACTATTTCTACTATTGCTATTGTCTTGATTGCGGCAGTCTTCCTGGAGTATCTCCGTACGGTTTACAAGAACTTTATGGAAATCGGGACAGCTATCCTCATGTCAACAGGTCTGGCTGTTTCTCTGATTGTCATGAGCAAGGGTAAAAGCTCGAGTTCTATGAGTTTGGACCAGTACCTTTTCGGCTCAATCGTGACTATTAGCGAAGAGCAGGTCATTTCCCTCTTTGTCATTGCGGCGGTTGTCTTGATTTTGACCTTCCTCTTCCTTCGTCCTATGTATATCCTGACCTTTGATGAGGATACGGCCTTTGTGGATGGCTTGCCAGTTCGTACCATGTCCATTCTTTTTAACATGGTGACGGGGGTGGCCATTGCCCTTATGATTCCAGCTGCGGGAGCTCTTCTGGTATCGACCATTATGGTCTTGCCAGCTAGTATTGCCCTGCGTCTGGGGAAAAACTTTAAATCGGTTATGCTGCTTGCCAGTGCTATTGGATTTTTGGGAATGGTAGCAGGACTTTACATTTCCTACTATGCAGAAACACCTGCAAGTGCAAGTATTACCATTATTTTTGTAACTGTCTTTTTACTCATTAGTTTAGTAAGACGTTTTATCAAATAGGAGATGAACATGAAAAAAATTAGCTTATTACTCGCCAGTCTATGTGCCTTGTTTTTAGTGGCTTGTTCCAATCAAAAGCAGGCAGATGGCAAACTAAATATTGTGACAACCTTTTACCCTGTCTATGAATTTACCAAGCAAGTCGCAGGAGATACGGCTAATGTAGAGCTCCTAATCGGTGCTGGTACAGAACCCCATGAATATGAACCGTCTGCCAAGGCAGTTGCCAAAATCCAAGATGCAGATACCTTCGTTTATGAAAATGAAAACATGGAAACATGGGTTCCTAAATTGCTAGATACCTTGGATAAGAAAAAGGTCAAAACCATCAAGGCGACAGGCGATATGTTGCTTTTGCCAGGTGGTGAGGAAGAAGAGGGAGACCATGACCATGGAGAAGAAGGCCATCACCATGAGTACGATCCCCATGTTTGGTTATCACCAGTTCGTGCCATTAAACTAGTAGAGCACATCCGTGACAGCTTGTCAGCAGATTATCCTGATAAAAAAGAGACTTTTGAGAAGAATGCAGCTGCCTATATCGAAAAATTACAAGCCTTGGATAAGGCTTATGCAGAAGGCTTGTCTCAAGCCAAACAAAAGAGCTTTGTAACGCAACACGCAGCCTTTAACTATCTCGCCTTGGACTATGGACTCAAACAAGTCGCTATCTCAGGACTTTCTCCAGATGCCGAGCCATCAGCTGCTCGTTTGGCAGAATTGACAGAGTACGTCAAGAAAAATAAAATTGCCTATATCTACTTTGAGGAAAATGCTTCACAAGCCCTTGCTAACACACTTTCAAAAGAGGCAGGTGTCAAAACAGATGTCCTCAATCCTTTAGAAAGTCTGACAGAAGAGGACACCAAGGCTGGAGAAAACTACATTTCCGTGATGGAGAAAAACCTCAAGGCTCTGAAACAAACAACGGACCAAGAAGGCCCAGCAATTGAGCCTGAAAAGGCAGAGGATACCAAGACAGTTCAAAATGGTTACTTTGAAGATGCAGATGTCAAGGACCGCACCTTGAGTGACTATGCAGGTAACTGGCAATCAGTTTATCCTTTCCTTGAAGATGGAACCTTTGACCAAGTCTTTGACTACAAGGCTAAGTTGACTGGTAAGATGACTCAGGCTGAGTACAAGGCCTACTATACAAAAGGCTATCAGACAGATGTGACTAAGATTAACATTACTGATAACACTATGGAATTTGTTCAAGGTGGACAAAGCAAGAAATATACTTACAAGTATGTTGGTAAGAAAATCTTGACTTACAAGAAAGGCAATCGTGGCGTGCGCTTCCTCTTTGAAGCAACGGATGCAGACGCTGGACAGTTCAAGTATGTTCAGTTTAGTGACCACAATATCGCCCCAGTTAAGGCAGAACATTTCCATATCTTCTTTGGAGGTACAAGCCAAGAAGCCCTCTTTGAAGAAATGGATAACTGGCCAACCTACTACCCAGATAACCTATCTGGCCAAGAAATTGCCCAAGAAATGTTGGCGCATTGATGAGAAATCGACTAGTTCATAGGAGCTAGTCGGTTTTTGGATACTAGATGGTAACTTCATTATAAACCTTTCAGAACTTTAAACAATAAATAAAACTCTTGAAATATTTGGGCTTATATGTTAGAATAATTTTAACGGACAAGGTTCATTAGAACACCAAAGCCCCTAACTACTGCCATAGTTAAGGGCTTTTTTGACGTATCTTAGAGATTTAACGGGTGTTGATAGGCTAGTCACTCGGTCTACTTCTTACCATCTAGCCATTTGCAGACGAAATACAAGATAATTCCTGCTATGACGTCCGCTATAATAGTAAGAACGAGCTCTGGGGCAAGGTTCATTAGTTTCACCTCCTCTCACGAACCGTAAGGAACGTAATCGGTAACCGATGACAAAAATAGTATACACATCAAATTTAGATCATCAACCTCACTTAATGCTTGAACTATTGGAGTGCGGTTCACTTCAATGATGTTTTTTGTGAGTCTTTTAAAGGGATTAACCGTTACTTGTTTCGTTTCTTTGTCCACGACTTGTAATGTTCAGATAGTATGTTGATAATCAACGGAGTTAGAAAGAACTCGTATGGTGCACCTAATTCTTTACCAGTTGGTTTAGCAAGAAATCAGACGACAATGTGACAATTCACCTCTAATTATGGACATTTCAGGAAAAATCGCAGTAAAAACTGCACAGCCTTCTTTAAATGTGCTATAATACAGGAAAAATAATGATGGAGGTCACGATAATGGCAACATTTTTGATGATTTTTGTGGTGGTTTGTGTGCTCCTATTGGTGATAGTCACACTGAGTACAGTTTATGTAGTTCGTCAGCAGTCGGTGGCGATTATTGAACGCTTTGGGAAATACCAAAAGGTTGCCAATAGCGGTATTCATATTCGCTTGCCTTTTGGGATTGACTCGATTGCAGCGCGGATTCAGTTGCGCTTGTTGCAAAGTGATATTGTGGTTGAGACTAAGACCAAGGATAATGTGTTCGTTATGATGAATGTGGCGACACAGTACCGTGTCAATGAGCAGAGCGTGACAGATGCCTACTATAAACTCATGCGTCCAGAATCTCAGATTAAATCTTATATCGAAGATGCTCTTCGCTCTTCTGTTCCCAAATTAACCTTAGATGAATTGTTTGAGAAAAAAGATGAGATTGCCCTCGAAGTTCAACACCAAGTGGCGGAAGAAATGACTACTTACGGTTATATTATTGTGAAAACCTTGATTACTAAGGTCGAACCAGATGCAGAAGTCAAGCAATCCATGAATGAAATCAATGCGGCGCAACGTAAGCGGGTCGCAGCGCAAGAATTGGCGGAAGCAGATAAGATTAAAATCGTCACTGCAGCTGAAGCCGAAGCAGAAAAAGACCGCCTCCATGGTGTGGGGATTGCCCAACAACGTAAGGCGATTGTGGATGGATTGGCAGAGTCTATCACAGAACTCAAGGAAGCCAATGTTGGTATGACAGAAGAGCAAATCATGTCTATCCTCTTGACCAACCAGTATTTGGATACCTTGAATACCTTTGCCTCTAAAGGAAATCAGACTATCTTTTTACCAAATACGCCAAATGGTGTGGATGATATCCGTACACAAATCTTGTCAGCTCTTCGCGCTGAGAAGAAATAATAGACTAAAGAGCCTGGAGTCAGGCTCTTTTTAGTGTTTGTGAGAGATAAGTCTTAGCTTAAATAAGACTATTCACAAAAGTTACTAACAGGTTGTGGATAAGTGTGGATAACTTCTGATTATTTTAGTGATAATTCTTATTTGTGTGACCAATTTAGTAACTTTTGAGGATTATAAAGTAGTTTTAATTACTGCAACTCAAGAGTTAAGCACAGTTTGGGATAGTTATTCACAGATTGTGGATAACCTTGGGAATTGCAGATTTTTTATTATTTAGCGATGACTTGGTAACCAGCTAAGTGTAAAGGTTAGTTGTTCAGCTTTTAAGAGGTTTTGGTGTTGAATAGTTGATACGAGTGTTTTATCCAATCGGCATTCTTTTACAAAGTTAAAATGGCTGTGGTTTTGCTCAGCATGAATATCTAGCCATTTATTTTCTGTGGCAAGATAGACTCGGAGATGGTCAAAGAGAGGGATTCCGAGATCATAGTTTGGTTTGCCTGGACAGGTTGGATAGAATCCGAGAGACGACCAAATGTACCAGGCTGAGAGACTGCCATTGTCTTCATCGCCAGGATAGGCTTGCCAGCTTGGGTGAAAGGCCTTCTGACGGAGAGTCTTGATGAGAAGGGCAGTGTAGTCAGGGTAATCGCTGTAGCGGAAGAGATAAGGAATGTGGAAGCTAGGTTGGTTAGAAATGGCGAGTTGCCCAAAAGGAGCAGTAGCCATTTCGCTCATTTCGTGAATCTCGTAACCATAGCCTGTTGTCTCAAAGAGGGGAGCATCTTGACAGGTTTTCAAAAGATAGTTGCTAAAGGTTTCTTTTCCACCCATAAGCTGGATCAAGCCTGGAATATCGTGGAGGACACCTAGGGTTGCTTGGATGGCAGAACATTCGGCATAGTCGCGTCCCCAACTATAAGGAGAGAAGTCAGGCCGGAAGTTGCCTTGACTATCACGCGCTCGCATGTAACCTGTCTCAGCGTCAAATAGATGGCGGTAATTTTGTGATGCGGCCTTGTAGGTTTCAGCGATTTCTATTTTCCCTCGTTTTTTGGCACAGCTGGCGATACAAAAGTCACTATAGGCATAGTCTAGAGTATGGCTAACGCTTTCGTGGTGGTCGATAGAGAGATAGCCCAGTTCTTGGTATTGAGCTAGTCCGTGACGACCATTGATGCCAAGAGGATCAGATTTGGTGGCTGTTTCAAGCATGGCTTGGAGGAGTTCTTCTTCTAGGTCGGGGGCCATGTCCTTGCAGGCGCTATCGGCGATAATACCGTCTATAAGTGTACCTGGCATCATACCCCGTTCATCTGGAGCCAGCCATTTTGGAAGGAAACTAGTATCGCGGTAGTTATTGAGGAAACCTTCTAAAAAGCGGTGGTAGTGTTCTGGTATGATAAGGGCAAAGAGGGGGAAGGTGGTGCGGAAGGTATCCCAGAAGCCATTGTTGCTAAAGAGGACACCGGGCTTGACAGTTCCAGTAGCCAAATCTTTGTGGATGGCTTGTCCTGATTCATCAACCTCATAAAAAGTCTGAGGGAAGAGGAAGAGTCTGTAAAGGCAGTGATCAAAGAAGGTTCGGTCAGCCTCTCCTGTCTCTATAATGTCAAAACGATGGAGGAGATTTTCCCAATCTTTTTGTGCACTTGCTTTGCAGTTATCGAAGTCTTGTTGAGGTAGATTAAGCAGTGCTTGAGAAGGAGAGATGAAAGAAGTCGCTAGCTGGATTTCAGCATGACTATCTGTCAGGTCAATTCGCCAGTCTCCACCTTCTTGGCTAACAGCAAGAATATTCGTATTCATTTGCAGGGCAGTGAACATAGCTAGTGGATTTTTGTTGGTTTCAGTTTTACCTTCTTGTCGCAGGGCAAGAGTTCGCTTATCTACTTGCTCTACTGTCAGTTCATCTGCTGCGTGAAGATAGAGGGAGAGGACTTTGCCTTGCTTTTGTTCCAAACGAATAGAAGCACCGTAGCAAGTCGGTGTGAGCTGGCTTTCAATCTGATAGCGCAGGGAGAAAATTTTCAGATAATGAGGTTGGAAAGAGGCCTTATCCATATCATAGGAAGACTGACGATGGAAGAGGCTGTCTCCACCTAGCTGGCCTGTGACAGGTGTCAGAAGGAGCCAAGAGTAGTCGCCAATCCAAGGGCTGGGCTGGTGGGTTAAGCGAATCCCCTGAAAGATAGGCAGATGCGGATCGAAAAACCAAGAGCCCTCCTGGTCACTGGTCTGGGGTACAAAGTAATTCATCCCAAAAGGAAGGCCTGTGTATGGCATGGTATTTCCCCGAGAAAAGGCATGCTTGCTGGCAGTTCCAAAGCGGGTATCGATGCTTTCAAGTAGTGGTTTCATAGTCTTTCCTTTAGCTGTTTTTCTACATTATATCAGAAAAAGATAGCCTTTAGAAAAGGAGCTTCAAAGATAACTATTTTGTAGAAAAATGACTATCATTTGTGTATGTATTTTCTGTCTCAAAAGCTATATACTGAAAATGAAACTTGTTTGAAAGAGGATACTGCACGATGATTTATTCGAAAGAAATTGTTAGAGAATGGCTAGATGAAGTGGCAGAGAGGGCTAAGGACCATCCAGAGTGGGTGGATGTTTTCGAGCGTTGCTATACAGACACCTTGGACAATACGGTTGAAATCCTAGAAGATGGTTCAACCTTTGTGCTCACAGGAGATATTCCTGCTATGTGGCTTCGGGATTCGACAGCCCAACTCAGACCCTACCTGCATGTGGCTAAAAGAGATGCCCTCCTGCGTCAGACCATTGCAGGTTTAGTCAAACGTCAGATGACCTTGGTGCTCAAGGATCCTTATGCCAACTCCTTCAACATTGAGGAAAACTGGAAGGGGCACCACGAGACCGACCACACAGACCTTAATGGCTGGATTTGGGAACGTAAGTATGAGGTGGACTCGCTTTGCTATCCTTTGCAGCTGGCTTATCTCCTCTGGAAAGAGACTGGCGAGACTAGTCAGTTTGATGAGACTTTTGTCACAGCTACTAAGGAAATTCTTCATCTGTGGACGGTAGAACAAGACCACAAGAACTCTCCTTATCGTTTTGTCCGAGATACGGACCGTAAGGAAGACACCTTGGTAAATGATGGATTTGGCCCTGACTTTGCAGTGACAGGTATGACCTGGTCAGCTTTTCGTCCGAGTGATGACTGCTGTCAGTATAGTTACTTGATTCCGTCAAATATGTTTGCTGTAGTAGTCTTGGGTTATGTGCAAGAGATCTTCGCAGCATTAAACCTAGCTGATAGCTCGAGCATTATCACAGATGCTAAGCGCCTCCAGTCTGAAATCCAAGAAGGAATCGAAAACTACGCTTACACCACCAACAGCAAGGGCGAAAAGATTTATGCCTTTGAAGTGGATGGTCTAGGAAATGCCAGCATCATGGATGATCCAAACGTACCAAGTTTGTTGGCGGCGCCTTATCTGGGCTACTGTTCGGTCGATGATGAAGTTTATCAAGCAACTCGTCGTACCATTCTGAGCTCTGAAAATCCCTACTTCTACCAAGGAGAATACGCTAGCGGTCTCGGAAGTTCTCATACCTTCTATCGCTATA
>CBDFAU010000029.1:0-18350 GCA_965245755.1 Streptococcus mitis
TTTAGATGGTCAGTAAGTATCTTTTATTAGCAGTTATTTTCTCTGGCTTGGTGACCTGGATCCCCCGTATGATTCCTTTCATCTTGGTCAAGTATAGGGGCTTGCCTGCGATCGTTGAGCGTTTTTTGAAGTTCTTGCCCGTTTCTATTATCTTTGCCTTGATTCTTTCAAGTGTAGTGACAGGCAAGGTTGGGAGTCTTCCTCAAATTAAATGGCTAGACTTCTTAGCCGTCTTTCCAACAGCTTGGGTAGCCTTTCGCTACCGCAATCTAGTCGGAACAGTTCTCTTTGGAGTGGTCTTAATTGCACTCTTGCGTTTGGTCTTTTAATACTCTTCGAAAATCAAATTCAAACCACGTCAGCGTCGCCTTACCGTACTCAAGTACAGCTTGCGGCTAGCTTCCTAGTTTGCTCTTTGATTTTCATTGAGTATAAATCAGCCATAAAGAAAACCTATCACAGAGATAGATATCATATAATGGCGTAAATGCTCTTTTTCTGTTAAGATTATAAGGTATTCTATTTTGGAGGAAATGACATGAAAAAAATCGTTAAATACTCATCTCTTGCTGCCTTAGGACTTGTTGCTGCAGGTGTGCTAGCAGCTTGCTCAGGTGGTGCTAAGAAAGAAGGAGAAGCAGCTAGCAAGAAAGAAATTATCGTTGCAACCAATGCTACACCAAAACCATTCAACTATGAAGAAAATGGCGAATTGACTGGTTACGAAATTGAAGTGGTTCGCGCTATCTTTAAAGATTCTGACAAATATGATGTCAAGTTTGAGAAGACAGAATGGTCAGGTGTCTTTGCAGGACTTGATGCTGACCGTTACAATATGGCTGTTAGCAACATCAGCTACACTAAAGAACGTGCTGAAAAATACCTTTATGCAGCTCCAACTGCTAAAAACCCTAACGTTCTTGTAGTGAAAAAAGATGACCCTAGCATCAAATCGCTTGATGATATCGGTGGAAAATCAACAGAAGTTGTTCAAGGGACAACATCTGCTAAACAGCTAGAAGACTACAACAAACAACATTCAGATAATCCAACTGTCCTAAAGTATACTAAAGCGGACTTCCAACAAATCATGGGACGCTTGAGCGATGGCCAGTTTGACTACAAGATTTTTGATAAAATCGGTGTTGAAACAGTCATCAAGGACCAAGGTTTGGACAACTTGAAAGTTATTGAACTTCCAAGCGACCAACAACCTTACGTTTACCCACTTCTTGCCAAAGGTCAAGATGAGTTGAAAACATTTGTAGACAAACGTATCCAAGAACTCTACAAAGATGGAACTCTTGAAAAGTTGTCTAAACAATTCTTTGGAGACACTTACCTACCAGCAGAAGCTGATATTAAATAATTTTTTGAAATCATCCATTCTGAATAAGGTGGGTGATTTCTCAGTTTTTAGGGATATAGCTTTAAACTATATATCTGACTATCTAATAACAATTTGTGAAATCAAATAAATTGTGAGATACTAGTACGGTATTATTTTTAAGGAGAAAGAATCATGAAAATCAAAAAATGGCTTGGTGTAGCAGCCCTTGCTACAGTCGCAGGTTTGGCTCTTGCAGCTTGCGGAAACTCAGAAAAGAAAGCAGATAATGCAACAACTATCAAAATCGCAACTGTTAACCGTAGCGGTTCTGAAGAAGCTCGTTGGGATAAAGTTCAAGAATTGGTTAAAAAAGACGGCATTACTTTGGAATTTACAGAGTTCACAGACTACTCACAACCAAACAAGGCAACTGCTGATGGTGAAGTAGACTTGAACGCTTTCCAACACTACAACTTCTTGAACAACTGGAACAAAGAAAACGGGAAAGACCTTGTAGCGATTGCTGATACTTACATCTCTCCAATTCGCCTTTACTCAGGTTTGAATGGAAGTGACAACAAGTACACTAAAGTAGAAGACATCCCAGCAAACGGAGAAATTGCTGTACCGAACGATGCTACAAACGAAAGCCGTGCGCTTTACTTGCTTCAATCAGCTGGCTTGATTAAATTGGATGTTTCTGGAACTGCCCTTGCAACAGTTGCCAACATCAAAGAAAATCCAAAGAACTTGAAAATCACTGAATTGGACGCTAGCCAAACAGCTCGTTCATTGTCATCAGTTGACGCTGCCGTTGTAAACAATACCTTCGTTACAGAAGCAAAATTGGACTACAAGAAAGCACTTTTCAAAGAACAAGCTGATGAAAACTCAAAACAATGGTACAACATCATCGTTGCGAAAAAAGATTGGGAATCATCACCAAAAGCTGATGCTATCAAGAAAGTGATCGCAGCTTACCACACAGATGACGTGAAAAAAGTTATCGAAGAAACATCAGACGGTTTGGATCAACCAGTTTGGTAATAAGAAACAGGGAGGTGGGAGAGAAAATTCCACCTCTTGCTTTTGTATAGAGCATGGATTGTCAGGAAGAGTAGTTCATAGAAAGGTAGAGAGAATATGGTTTTTCCTAGCGAACAAGAACAGATTGAAAAATTTGAAAAGGATCATGTGGCCCAGCATTATTTTGAGGTTTTGCGTACCTTGATTTCTAAGAAGTCGGTCTTTGCCCAACAGGTGGGGCTCAAAGAAGTTGCTAACTATCTGGGTGAGATTTTCAAACGTGTGGGGGCTGAAGTGGAGATTGATGAGACTTATACGGCTCCCTTTGTCATGGCGCATTTCAAGAGTTCGCGTCCAGATGCTAAGACTCTGATTTTCTATAACCACTATGACACTGTGCCAGCGGATGGGGATCAGATCTGGACAGAGGATCCCTTTACTCTTTCAGTGCGCAATGGCTTCATGTATGGGCGTGGGGTTGATGACGACAAGGGTCATATCACAGCTCGTTTGAGTGCTTTGAGAAAATACATGCAGCACCATGATGATTTGCCTGTCAATATCAGTTTTATCATGGAGGGAGCGGAGGAATCGGCTTCAACAGACCTAGATAAGTATCTAGAAAAGCATGCGGATAAACTCCGTGGTGCAGATTTGTTAGTTTGGGAACAAGGGACCAAGAATGCCTTGGAGCAGTTAGAAATTTCTGGTGGAAATAAGGGGATTGTGACCTTTGATGCCAAGGTAAAAAGTGCGGATGTGGATATCCACTCTAGTTATGGAGGAGTTGTGGAATCAGCTCCTTGGTACCTCCTTCAAGCCCTACAGTCCCTTCGTGCCGCAGATGGCCGTATCTTGGTTGAAGGTTTGTACGAAGAAGTGCAAGAGCCAAATGAACGTGAATTGGCCTTGGTGGATACCTACGCTCAACGAAATCCAGGGGAAATCAGCCAGATTTATGGTTTGGAATTGCCTATCTTACAAGAGGACCGAGCAGCCTTTCTGAAACGTTTCTTTTTCGAGCCAGCCCTTAATATCGAAGGGATTCAGTCAGGTTACCAAGGACAAGGGGTTAAAACGATTTTACCAGCAGAAGCCAGTGCTAAGCTAGAGGTTCGTTTGGTTCCTGGTCTAGAACCGCATGATGTTCTGGAAAAAATTCGGAAACAGCTAGACAAAAATGGCTTTGATAAGGTAGAATTATACTATACCTTGGGAGAGATGAGCTATCGAAGCGATATGAGCGCACCAGCCATTCTCAATGTAATCGAGTTGGCCAAGAAATTCTATCCACAGGGCGTTTCAGTCTTGCCGACAACAGCGGGGACAGGGCCCATGCATACGGTCTTTGATGCCTTAGAGGTACCCATGGTGGCTTTCGGTCTAGGAAATGCTAATAGCCGAGACCATGGTGGAGATGAAAACGTGCGAATCGCCGATTACTACACCCATATTGAATTAGTAGAGGAGCTGATTAGAAGCTATGAGTAGAGATATTATCAAGTTAGATCAGATCGATGTGACTTTTCACCAAAAGAAGAGAACCATCACAGCGGTCAAGGATGTGACAATTCACATCCAAGAAGGGGATATCTACGGAATCGTTGGATATTCTGGAGCAGGGAAATCAACCCTTGTACGGGTGATTAATCTCTTGCAAAAGCCATCTGCAGGCAAAATTACCATTGATGACGATGTGATTTTTGATGGCAAGGTGACCTTGACGGCCGAGCAGTTGCGTCGTAAACGTCAAGATATTGGAATGATTTTCCAGCATTTTAACCTGATGAGCCAAAAGACAGCAGAGGAGAATGTAGCCTTTGCCCTTAAACACTCTGGACTCAGCAAGGAAGAAAAGAAGGCTAAAGTAGCTAAGTTGTTGGACTTGGTTGGCTTGGCAGACCGTGCTGAAAACTACCCTTCACAACTATCTGGAGGGCAAAAACAGCGTGTGGCCATTGCGCGTGCTTTGGCAAATGATCCAAAAATCTTGATTTCAGACGAGTCAACTTCTGCCCTTGATCCTAAGACAACCAAGCAGATTTTGGCCTTGTTGCAAGATTTGAACCAAAAATTAGGCTTGACTGTTGTCTTGATTACGCATGAAATGCAGATTGTCAAAGATATTGCCAATCGTGTGGCAGTTATGCAGGATGGGCATTTGATTGAAGAGGGCAG
Organism: Streptococcus mitis; assembly: GCA_965245755.1. Taxonomy (GTDB): domain Bacteria; phylum Bacillota; class Bacilli; order Lactobacillales; family Streptococcaceae; genus Streptococcus; species Streptococcus mitis_DY. The sequence continues at coordinate 4,535 of CBDFAU010000029.1, forward strand.
TGTTCTTGAAATCTTCTCAGACCCTAAACAACCCTTGACCCAAGATTTTATCTCAACAGCTACAGGTATTGACGAAGCTATGGTCAAGATTGAGAAGCAAGAAATCGTGGAACATCTGTCTGAAAATAGTCTTTTGGTGCAACTCAAGTATGCAGGTGCTTCAACAGACGAGCCACTTTTGAATGAATTGTACAAGCATTACCAAGTAACGGCTAATATCCTCTATGGGAATATCGAAATTCTCGATGGCACTCCTGTCGGAGAATTGGTGGTGGTCTTGTCAGGTGAAAAAGCAGCGCTAGCAGGCGCCCAAGAAGCCATTCGTCAAGCAGGCGTACAACTAAAAGTATTGAAGGGAGGACAGTAAGATGGAATCATTGATTCAAACCTATTTGCCAAATGTCTATAAGATGGGCTGGGCTGGTCAGGCAGGCTGGGGAACAGCCATCTACCTAACCCTTTATATGACAGTTCTTTCCTTCGTCATCGGAGGTTTCTTGGGGCTTGTTGCAGGTCTCTTCCTTGTCTTGACAGCGCCAGGTGGTGTTTTGGAGAATAAGGTCGTTTTCTGGATTTTAGATAAGATTACCTCTATTTTCCGTGCGGTTCCTTTCATCATCCTCTTGGCAATCTTGTCTCCCCTTTCTCACTTGATTGTGAAGACAAGTATCGGGCCAAATGCAGCCCTTGTCCCACTTTCTTTTGCAGTCTTTGCCTTCTTTGCCCGTCAGGTGCAGGTGGTCTTGGCTGAACTGGATGGCGGTGTCATTGAGGCAGCTCAAGCTAGCGGAGCGACATTCTGGGATATCGTAGGTGTTTACCTATCAGAAGGTCTTCCAGATTTGATCCGTGTGACGACTGTGACCTTGATTTCACTTGTTGGTGAAACAGCCATGGCCGGTGCGGTTGGAGCTGGTGGTATCGGTAACGTAGCCATCGCTTATGGATTTAACCGCTACAATCACGATGTGACCATCTTGGCAACCATCATTATCATTTTGATTATCTTTGCAATCCAATTCTTGGGAGACTTCTTGACCAAAAAATTGAGTCATAAATAAAAAGAGCTAGGCCATCTGTACATCAATTCATAGGAGTTGTCGTTATAGTCAAGACTTAAAATTCTCTGTACTAGTTGCTATCAACCGTTACTTTTAAGAGTAAGAGAGTTAAGAATTGTGGGGAGTCAATATGCAAAATCTGGGAGAAGTTTTTAAAGAATTGAGAAAGAGTCGGAATATATCTCTCCAGGAGGCGACGGGAGGAGAGTTTACTTATTCCATGCTGAGCAAATTTGAGCGTGGAGAAGCAGATTTATCCTCTATGAAATTGATTACTGCCTTAGATAACATCCACTCTGACTTGAATGAATTTATGTACTTGGTACGTGGTTTTTCTCAGAAACAGATTTTGGCTTTTCAAGAAAATCTCTGGGAACTATATGACAGAGAAGGGATTGATTCTCTCCAATCCTTGTATGAAGAGACGACTAAAAAGTACAGATCAAGTGCTAAAACAAGCTATCTTTTACAAATGATTCGTATCAAAAGCCTTCTTGTGTTTTTTGATTCAGAAATACGAGCAACGGATGAAGAACTGACTTTTCTCTATGACTATTTTTTTACTATTGATATCTGGGGAAATTATGAATTAGAACTATTTTCAACGATTTCTACTTTGTTCCCTCTGCCCCTCTATTTTAAATATTCTAGGGAGATGTTGCAAAAGACGGATTTATTAGGCTCTTTACCTAGTAACAAAGTCGCTATTGATACCATTTTAATTAATGGACTCTTTAAAGCGATAGAGGAAAAGGATAAATTAAAAGCAGACTATTTTACCTTTCAGGTTGAAAACCGCGATTTACCAGAATCTGAAGCTTATCTTAAAATCATTTATATGATTGCTAAAGGGTATTATGATACTATTTTTAAAGTAGAAAATAAGGGGCTTGAAAAAATCCAAAGAGGCATTACAATCTTACAAGATTTAGAGTATGTAGATGGTGCAAGATACTATGAAAACTATTTTGCAAGTCAGCTCTCGAATAAAGATTTGTAATATATTCCAATTACATCGACTGATGAAAAATAAATGGGTTTGTAGATGGAGTGATAAATAGCAGTATCTAGGAGCTAGAGTTCCTATTTTCAGAAAAAATATATTACAAAAAAGTGGGGAGTCCCGCTTTTTTTGTTAGACTGAATTCAATAGAATACTCTTTGAAATGTGAGAAAGGCCTGTTATGAAACTATTCTTAAGACATCATTTATTTAGAATACTGACCTTATCAAGGTTTTTGAGCTCAAGTGGAGCTTATATTTATAATCTGGTATTTATCGTTTATGCTGCGAGTCTACCCTTTAAAAATATAGCTGTATTTATGGCGAATATGATTACGATTTTACCTTTCCTATTTACTTTTTATGTTGGGATTAAGGCTGATCATACTCGGAATAAAGCAGGGACAATTATCTGGGTTGGTTGTGTGCAAAGTCTACTATTTCTTTTGATTGCTAGTGTGATTCATGACCAGAACTTCGTAACGTTTGCTTTTATCTGTATGGTTAACATCTGTTCGGATATTTTATCGGATTATACAGCAGGCCTTCGTATGCCGATTATCCAGCATAATATTTCGGAAGATAAGCTCTATGAAGCTTATTCCTTTACTCAGTTTGTTTCCTATTTATCAAATCTAGGAGGTCAAGCCTTAGGAGTATGGTTACTCACAACCAGTCATCAAAATTTTTCTTTTGTTGCAATTGTGAACGCTGGCTTCTTTTTACTATCTTCTCTTATTTTGTTCAAAAATAGAAGAGAATTGACGTATTTGTCTGTAAGTGTAGAGGATAAGTCGATTAGTTTACTCCAACAAGTTAAGGCAATCTATGCGGACATGGATGATATCTTTAGGCAGAGAGAAAGTAAATCATTGTTTAAAATGATCCTTGTCATTTTGGTAATGAATACTTTGGGAGGAGCTATTGGAGGTATTTATCACTTTTATTTATTAGACCATACTATCTATCATCTCAGCTATGCTCAAGCCCTATTTTTAATTGAATGTGTTAGCTTGGGAGGAGCTATTCTTGGTAGCCTAACTCCCCATGATTATTTTGGGAAATTGTCTTTTTCAAGCTTGTTATCGCTCAATGCAATTCTGTTTGTCTTGCTGGATACTGCTAATATTTTAGAGTTTTCTCCTCTAGTAGGTGTTGCCTGCTTAGCCTTTGTCATGTATTTGATGTCGAAATCAATGCCTAAATTAGATACTCTGTTACTGTCTAATTTGAGTGCGGATGTATTAGCTAGAAGTAATAATCTCTTGAGTATGATTTTTTCCCTAACATTACCCTTGGGAATGTCTGTATTTTCCTTCTTAGCTTTACAAGATATCAGACTTTGTTGGTGGGTGTTTTTGGTAGTGAGTGTGATAGGGCTGATTTTATCCCTAGAAAAAGGAAGTTTTTCAGGTAAAAAATTTTAACCTAGGAAGCTCAAGCTTACTAGAAGACCTTCCAGATGTGATTCGTGTGACGACTGTAACCTTGATTTCCCTTGTTGGGGAAACAGCTATGGCCGGTGCGGTTGGAGCTGGTGGTATCGGTAACGTGGCCATCGCTTATGGATTTAACCGCTACAATCATGATGTGACCATCTTGGCAACCATCATTATCATTTTGATTATCTTTGCAATCCAATTTTTGGGAGATTTCTTGACCAAAAAATTGAGCCATAAATAAAAAGAGCCGTGTGGCTCTTTTTTATTTATCAGATTTTCTGCGCCAATTTTTTACTCAAGGCTTGTCCAATCAAGGCACCCATTAGGGCTCCGATGACAATACTTGCGATAAATAGAAGGATGGTTCCAGGGTTTGGCGCAACCATGATACGGTCGATATATTCTTGGGATTTTCCTCTTGCTAGAAGGGTTGCCATATAGGCTTTGGGCGCAATCCACATGATTAGAATTGGTCCTGATGTGCTAAAGGCAAAGAGTATGAAAGAAAGGAAATTCTTAGTTTGGTCCTTGTATTTTCCGAGGTTAGCTACTACATCTGCTAGCAGGCCACAGATAATTCCAGGAAGGAAGGCACCGGCACCGTGTTTAGTTCCCAAGAAAAAGAGAGCAATGACAAGGCCGATAGTGGTAATGGCTCCAAAACGTGGAACTTTTGCGATTAGAATCATATAGACGCTACCGCCGACAAGGGCAGTAAAGGCAGGCGCATAAAACATGTTTCCAGCTTGGTCAAAGAAATTGCCCAAAAGGACACCAATCCCCATGCAGAGGAAGTAAAGAACTGCAAAAAGCAGTGTAGTTAAGATAGATTTTTTCATGAATTGTCTCCTGATAATTTTTTCACAATTCTCATTGTACCACGGTTTTATGGGATTGTAAATGGATACTAGAAGTTTTTGAAAACGCTTGAAATATGATATAATAGTTTCATAGTTATTTTTAGGGGGATATCATGGGTAGATTTTTAGACTTTGTCTTTAATCGTTTCTTTTTAGGGATGATTGCGACAGCCTTCTTTTGGCTATTAACCTTGGTAGGAGGGATTATCCTTGGTCTAGCGCCGGCTAGTGCCACCTTGATGAGCCTATATGCAGAACATGGTTACAGCTTTCGGGAATACAGTTTGAAGGAGGCGTGGTCTCTTTATAAGCAAAATTTCGTCTCAAGCAATCTGATTTTCTATAGCTTTTTAGGGGTGGATCTAGTTTTGGTCTATGGCCTGTATCTCTTGGTTCAATTGCCTCATCAGACTATTATTCATTTGATTGCGACCTTTTTGAATGTTCTAGTAGTTGCCCTGCTGTTTTTGGCTTATACAGTATCTTTGAAATTACAAGTTTATTTTGACTTGTCTTATCGAAATAGTCTCAAACTATCCTTGATTGGCATCTTTATGAGTCTAGCAGCTGTGGCCAAGGTTCTCCTTGGGACAGTGCTACTTGTGGCAATTGGTTACTATATGCCTGCCCTACTTTTCTTTGTAGGAATTGGGATGTGGCATTTCTTTATCAGTGATATGTTGGAACCGGTCTATGAAAGTATCCATGAAAAATTGGCGACAAAATAGAATGAAGCAGTTTTGGCTACATACGCTTCTAAGAACCTACAGTTCAGTTATGATGATTATTATTGCGAGTTTTGCAATCTTACTCTCTTACGCTGACTGGGATTCACGGGAAAAGGAAGCCCAGAGAGTAGCCCAACGTGTAACCACTCGAACCGTCGATGAGGTAGAGTATTATTATCGCGAGTCAGCCCAGCTAGCGCAAGATTTGGTAGCCAATCAAGACCGGATACAAGGGGTTTATAAGTACTTTAGCTTGTCAACTTCTGAGTATTTTTATTGGCTGTTGGAGCATCAAGCAGCTTCGTCAACTTCTATTTCTCTGTATGAAAACATTGATGATCTTTATGTCCAAAATGACTCTATAACGGGTGTTGCAATCGTCTTGCAGGATTTTAAAGAAGTTTATGTTTCAACAAGGGATAAAAGAAGTGGTCATGTCTTGCCAGCTGAGGCCTTTAAACCAGAGGCCAATAGTTTTGGAATTCCAGTTCTGGATCCAGCAACGGATCAATCTATAGGAGTGATATACATCTCCTTGGATCCAGAAGTTTTATATCATGCCATTGACAATACCCGAGGTCATATTCCGATGGCTGTTACTGTGACATCACCATTTGATACGGAGATTTTTCATATTGGTGAGAGGGTCAATAGGGAACATGAGAACTGGTTTGTTGGTATGACTTCTCATGGATATCAGGTTCAGGTGGCAGTTCCTAAAAACTTTGTTTTACAAGGAACAGTTGCCAGCTCTGCTTTGATTGTGGGTTTGAGCCTTCTCTTTATTGTCATTCTCTATCTGACTTTGAGGAAGACTTTTTCAAATTATCAAAAGCAGGTAGTGGATTTAGTGGATTCCATCCAAGCTATTGCCCAAGGAGAGGAAGGTCTTCGTATTGACACACTTGAAAAGGATCAGGAATTGCTCCTAATCGCGGAGACGACCAATGATATGTTGGATCGATTGGAAAAGAATATCCATGATATTTATCAGTTAGAGCTTAGTCAAAAAGATGCCAATATGCGGGCCTTGCAGGCGCAAATCAACCCTCACTTCATGTACAATACGCTGGAGTTCTTGCGCATGTACGCAGTCATGCAAAGTCAAGATGAGTTGGCAGATATCATTTATGAGTTCAGTAGCCTGTTGCGTAATAATATTTCGGACGAAAGAGAAACTCTTCTCAAGCAGGAATTAGAATTTTGTCGTAAATATAGTTATCTTTGCATGGTTCGTTATCCCAAGTCCATTGCCTATGGTTTCAAGATAGACCCAGAGTTAGAGAATATGAAGATTCCTAAGTTTACCTTACAACCGCTGGTAGAAAATTATTTCGCGCATGGTGTTGACCACAGACGGACAGATAATGTGATTAGCATCAAGGCGCTTAAACAGGCTGGTTTTGTAGAAATTTTGGTGGTAGATAATGGCCGTGGAATGTCGACTGAAAAGCTGGTCGATATCCGAGAAAAGTTAAGGCAGAGACATTTTGAACACCAAGCCAGTTATAGTGAACAAAAGCAGTCTATCGGGATTGTCAATGTCCATGAGCGTTTTGTGCTCTATTTTGGGGATCGCTATGCCATTACTATAGAGTCTGCGGAGCAAGCAGGTGTTCAGTATCGTATTACAATTCAAGATGAGTAGAAAGGGAGAAAATGTATAAAGTATTATTAGTAGATGATGAGTACATGGTGACAGAAGGTCTGAAACGTTTGATTCCTTTTGATAAGTGGGATATGGAGGTCGTCGCAACAGCCAGTCATGCCGATGAAGCCCTAGAATATGTTCAGAAAAATCCCGTCGATGTAGTCATTTCCGATGTCAATATGCCCGACAAAACAGGGCTTGATATGATTCGGGAGATGAAAGAAATCTTACCAGATGCTGCCTATATCCTGCTCTCAGGTTATCAGGAGTTTGATTATGTAAAAAGAGCAATGAACCTTAGTGTGGTGGACTATCTGGTCAAACCTGTTGATAAGGTAGAGTTGGGAAATCTGCTGGAGAAGATTGCAGGTCAGCTCGGCGAGAGAGGAAAGAAAAGTCAGATCCTCAGTCAAGATTTAGACGAGGCTGGATTTGTTAGTTATCTAGGAGGTAAGGAGAATTGGTGGATAGGCCTATCCAAGGAAAAACAAGGCTCTTTCACCATTCCCTACTATGTCTTGGGTCAAGACTGGCAGATTTTCATTTCTGACCAACCCCTAGATGGTTTAGTCGTTACTCCCTTTGAAGCTCCCTATCAAGAACACTTTGAACGCTGGAAGCTGAATGCTGAGAAAGCCCTCTTTTACGGCTCTGTAAATCTACAACGGTCTGAGAGTCTCTTTGCCTACTACGAACCGATTTATAGGGTTATCATTCAGGGGAATCTCAATCAAATCGTAGAAGAGTTAAATCTCTTGGAGAAGGTGGTTCTTGAAAATACGCCGCGTGTTCCGATTACCAAACAGCTTTTTATCCAGTTTGTCATGGATGTCTTTCATTTGTTTGAACATCTAAAGGCTGATGATTTGACGGATATTGTCAAAACGATTCATGCTATTCAAACCTTCGATGAATTGGTTCCTTATATCAAGGAAACTCTGACTCGATTCTTTGGGCAATATCGTATGAATGAAAATGTGGTTAGTGTGCTAGAAGTCATTGGGCGTGATTATCAGAAAGAACTTTCTCTCAAGGATATCAGTAAGGATCTCTTTATCAATCCTGTCTATCTGGGGCAGTTGATTAAGCGAGAAACCAATTCGACCTTCGCAGAGCTTTTAAACAAACAACGCATTAAGGCTGCTCAGCAACTTTTACTTTCAACCAGTGACAGTATCGAAGATATTTGTTATGCTGTTGGTTACAGTAATGTTGGATATTTCTATAAAGTGTTCCGAAAATTGTGCGGAAAATCGCCAAAAGCCTACCGAAAACAGGTGGAAACCACACTATAATATTTGTATCCCTTTACAAAAAGTGCTATAATATCGATAATAATATCAGGAGGTTCTATTATGAAAAAGAAACCAATCTATCTATGGGTATTACTGATTTTTTCAGCCTTACTCTCAGCAATGTCACTATTTGGAATCATATCTCCAGTACCTACTGCGGAGGCTATGAACAATCTAGAAACATCAGCATCAGGTGTTAATGCTACTTATGCTAAGGAGCTCGTTGCTTACACCATTAAGGTATCGGAGCATGGTCATTCTATCTTCAACATTCTCTTGGTTGTCTTATCTGTTATTCTGGTGGTTGTGTCTTTGGTTTTCCTTGTTCGTAAAAACATCCAATTGGCTAACTACACTTATCTTGCTTATGTCTTCGTTGCCATCGTTGGTTCTATCTACAACTTTATCGGCGTTCAGGATGCGGTTTTACTTTTTACAGACCCTAACATCCGTATGGGAGCGGAGCTTGGTGCCAAAGGTTCTGCTATTTTTGGGATCGTACTCAATGTTATCTTCCTAGCAATCGTCTTCTATAAAATGTGGCGTCAGCAAAAAGAATTGACAGAAACTCAAGAAGAGGAAGAACTTGCCTAAGAGTTGACAAAGCATAACTATCAAGATACAATCTTGGTAGTTATTTTTTATGATTTAAAAAAAGGAGGAGAACATGAAAAAAGTTTCCTTGGTCTACATCAGTCTGAGTGGAAATACGGAGAGTTTTGTGACGCGCTTGAAAGACTATCTCTTGTCCCAGTACGAGGGAATTGAGGTTCAAAAGATTCATATCAAGGATTTGGTCAAAGAAGGCCAAGATTTCTATGAAATGGACCATCCCTATGTTGCTTTTTTGCCGACTTACCTAGAAGGTGGGAATGGCGTGGATAACGGAGATGTCGAGATTTTGACGACACCAGTGGGAGATTTTATCGCCTATGGTGACAATGCTAGTAAGTGTTTTGGTGTGGTTGGTTCAGGAAATCGTAACTTTAATAACCAATACTGCCTGACAGCCAAGCAATACAGTCAACGTTTTGGTTTCCCTGTATTGGCTGATTTTGAAATGCGGGGCATGCTTGGAGATATCAAACGTGTCGCAGCTATTATCGCAGATTTGTATGAGTTGGAAAGTTAAGCTGATAACAATTTTTTCTAGAATGGTCTCAATTATTAGAAGAAAGAAGTTATTATATCCCCCTCTATAGCAAAGATGAAAATTACCTATAAACTTTTTAATATAAATGTTATTTGATATGGTTGTAAGGTAAAAATATGCCCTAAAAAACCGAGAAGCTTTCTTCTCGGTTTTTGATTATTTCAATTGATCTGTAATGTCTTTTGATAGCAACATTCCTAGGTGATAAGTTTTATTGATGTAAGCAATGACATCATTGATGTTTTCAGTTGTGTGAATTTTCTCTTTGATGTCAGTCCTAAATGTTTCATCCTTTAAAAGTTGTTCTTGGTAGAGTTTTTGCAGTCTCTCCTTCTCGTACTTATTAAGCAGAAAAAGGAAAACCAAGCTAATCACAACGAGGATATAAGCATATTGGCTCATAGGAAATCTCCCTGTATGATAAAGAAGTAGTAGTGAATAAATCGATTTAGTGGATCTAAAATAGCAGAACAAGCCAGCAAAACTTGATAAGATTTTTGATAGACCTCTAAACTAAAATCCGTATAGGTTTAGTGTAAGTTACTTAGATTGCTTTACATTCTAGTGACTTGAAGATTAGCACCAGCCACTAAGCCAATTAATAGATTTGGTTGACCAATTTAGTGAGGCGTTTAGGCAAGTGTCTCTGGTTACGACGTAAAGAAACATAAATCGATAATATTTATGTTTCTTTACTAGTGAAGCAGTTAGCTAGTCCGCATATAAGCGGCTAGCGTCTAACAATTAGGAACTTTAGTTCCAATTGTTAGAACTGAATCACATCTTCTCTGGCGCTTCTACTCCAAGTAAGCGAAGGGCTTCTTTGAGAACGACTGCAGTTGCGTAGCTGAGGGCTAGACGGCTGTCGCGCTCAGGATTTTCGTCTAGGATACGTGTATGTGCATAGTACTTGTTGAAGGCTTGAGCTAGGCTAATTGCAAATTTAGCAATGATAGAAGGTTCAAAGTTATCCGCCGCACGGTTGATAATACGTGGGAAGTCTTGGATGAGTTTGATGATTTCCCAGCTTTCAGTATCATTCAAGCTATAGTTGCCAGCTGTTTCTGGTTCGAAATCCGCTTTACGTAAGATCGATTGGATACGAGCGTAGGCGTATTGAACATAAGGTCCAGTTTCACCCTCGAAGGATACCATAGCTTCTAGGTCGAAGTCATATCCATTTGTACGGTCGGTCTTGAGGTCATAGAATTTAATGGCTCCAACTCCAACAGCATGCGCTACCTGGTCTTTATTTTCCAGTTCAGGATTTTTAGCTTCGATTTGGGCCTTGGCACGGCTAACAGCCTCTGCAACAGTAGGCTCTAGCAAGATGACATTCCCTTTACGAGTAGAGAGTTTCTTACCTTCTTTTGTAACCAAACCAAAAGGAACGTGAGTAATGTCGTCACTCCAGTCGTAGCCCATTTCTTGCAAGACGGCTTTGAGTTGTTTAAAGTGGGCAGATTGCTCTTGACCAACGACATAGATAGATTTAGCAAATTGGTATTCGTTTTTACGGTAAAGGGCTGCAGCCAAGTCACGTGTGATATAGAGAGTTGCTCCATCAGATTTCTTGATGAGGGCAGGATGTTCAATTCCATATTTCTCAAGATTGACAACTTGGGCACCTTCTGACTCAACAAGAAGGCCTTTTTCAGAAAGAATTTCTACAACTGCATCCATCTTATCGTTGTAGAAGGCTTCTCCATTGTAGCTGTCAAATTCAACCTTCAGTTCATTGTAAAGGCGGTTAAATTCCACTAAACTTTCATCGCGGAACCATTGCCAAAGAGCGAGAGCTTCCTCGTCTCCATTTTCAAGTTTACGGAACCATTCGCGTGCTTCTTCATCCAAGCTAGGGTCATTTTCAGCTTCAGCATTGATACGAACGTAGAGTTTAAGAAGTTCATCAATTGGATGAGCTTTTACAGCTTCTTCGTCACCCCATTTTTTGTAGGCAACAATCAACATCCCAAACTGTTTACCCCAGTCTCCCAAATGGTTGACCTTGACCGTTTGATAACCGATTTTTTGGAAAATATGTGATAAACTATCTCCGATAACAGTTGAGCGCAGGTGACCGATAGAAAATGGTTTAGCGATATTTGGACTAGACATATCGATAACAACATTTTCTTGTTTACCAATATGTTGGTCAGCATAGTGTTCTTTTTGAGTGATAACGGCTTGCAATACTTGAGCAGAAATGGCAGATTTATCAAGGAAAAAGTTAACGTAAGGTCCTGTTGCAACAACCTTTTCAAAGGCTTGGCTGTTAATTTTTTCAGCCAGTTCAGCAGCAATCATTTGAGGTGCTTTACGTTCGACTTTTGCAAGAGAAAAAGCAGGGAAAGCGATGTCTCCCATTTCTGAGTTTTTAGGGGTTTCCAGTAAATTTAAAATAGCCTCTTGGTCCAGGCTATCAATGACACTAGCCAATTCGCTAGCAATCAATTCTTTTGTATTCATTAAGAGCTCCTTTTTGGACTTTTCTACTATTTTATCACAATTTTAAAGAAAGAAGAAAAAATTTTTGAAATCTCCTATTTTTTTGGTATAATATAGTTATAAAATTAGTTATAAATATGCATATAAGAGGATTTTATGAGAAAAAGAGATCGTCATCAGTTAATAAAAAAAATGATTACTGAGGAGAAATTAAGTACACAAAAAGAAATTCAAGATCGGTTGGAGGCACACAATGTCTTTGTGACGCAGACAACCTTGTCTCGTGATTTGCGCGAAATCGGCTTGACCAAGGTCAAGAAAAATGATATGGTGTATTATGTACTAGCAAATGAGACAGAAAAGATTGATTTGGTGGAATTTTTGTCTCATCATTTAGAAGGTGTTGCAAGAGCAGAGTTTACCTTGGTACTTCATACTAAATTAGGAGAAGCCTCTGTTTTGGCAAATATTGTAGATGCAAACAAGGATGAATGGATTTTAGGAACAGTTGCTGGTGCCAATACCTTATTGGTCATTTGTCGAGACCAGCACGTTGCCAAACTCATGGAAGATCGTTTGCTAGATTTGATGAAAGATAAGTAAGGTCTTGGGAGTTGCTCTCAAGACTTATTTTTGACAAGGAGAGACGGACAATGACGACAGAAAAGCTATCACCCGGCATGCAACAGTATGTGGATATTAAAAAGCAATATCCAGATGCTTTTTTGCTCTTTCGGATGGGTGATTTTTATGAATTATTTTATGAGGATGCGGTCAATGCTGCGCAGATTCTGGAAATTTCCTTAACGAGTCGCAACAAGAATGCCGACAATCCGATTCCTATGGCGGGTGTTCCCTATCATTCTGCCCAACAGTATATCGATGTCTTGATTGAGCAGGGCTATAAGGTAGCCATTGCTGAACAGATGGAAGATCCTAAACAAGCAGTTGGGGTTGTGAAACGAGAGGTTGTTCAGGTCATTACGCCAGGGACAGTGGTCGATAGCAGTAAGCCGGATAGTCAGAACAACTTCTTGGTTGCCATAGACCGTGCTGGCAATCAATTTGGCCTAGCTTATATGGACCTGGTGACGGGTGACTTTTATGTGACAGGTCTTTTGGATTTCACGCTGGTTTGTGGGGAAATCCGTAATCTCAAGGCGCGAGAAGTGGTGCTGGGCTATGACTTGTCTGAGGAAGAGGAACAAATCCTTAGTCGTCAGATGAATCTGGTACTTTCCTATGAAAAAGAAGGCTTTGAAGACCTTCATTTACTGGATTCACGATTAGCAGCTGTGGAGCAAGCGGCATCTAGTAAGTTGCTCCAGTATGTCCATCGAACCCAGATGAGGGAATTGAACCACCTCAAACCTGTTATCCGCTATGAAATCAAGGATTTCTTGCAGATGGATTATGCGACCAAGGCTAGTCTGGATTTGGTTGAGAATGCTCGGTCAGGCAAGAAGCAAGGCAGTCTTTTCTGGCTTTTGGATGAAACCAAAACAGCTATGGGTATGCGGCTCTTGCGGTCTTGGATTCATCGCCCCTTGATTGATAAGGAACGAATTGTCCAACGCCAAGAAGTTGTGCAGGTCTTTCTCGACCATTTCTTTGAGCGTAGTGATTTGACAGACAGTCTCAAGGGTGTTTATGACATTGAGCGCTTGGCTAGTCGTGTTTCTTTTGGTAAAACCAATCCCAAGGAACTCTTGCAGTTGGCGACTACCTTGTCTAGTGTGCCACGGATTCGTGCGATTTTAGAGGGGATGGAGCAACCTGCTCTAGCCTATCTGATCGCACAACTAGATGCCATTCCAGAGTTGGAGAGCTTGATTAGTGCAGCGATTGCTCCTGAAGCTTCTCATGTGATTACAGATGGGGGTATTATCCGGACTGGATTTGATGAGACTTTAGACAAGTACCGTCGCGTTCTCAGAGAAGGGACTAGCTGGATTGCTGAAATTGAGGCCAAGGAGAAAGAAAACTCTGGTATTAGTACGCTTAAGATTGAGTACAATAAGAAGGATGGCTACTATTTCCATGTGACCAATTCGCAACTGGGGAATGTGCCAGCCCACTTTTTCCGCAAGGCGACGCTGAAAAACTCGGAACGTTTTGGAACCGAAGAATTAGCCCGTATCGAGGGAGATATGCTGGAGGCGCGTGAGAAGTCAGC
>CBDFAU010000030.1:0-17038 GCA_965245755.1 Streptococcus mitis
AAGAGACTTGCAACAACTAGTTTTGGAACCATTCGAAACAACACAGCTCTAAAACTATCGTAGGATACTTTTTGAAAAGTATCTTGTTTTGGAACCATTCGAAACAACACAGCTCTAAAACCATCGAAGTTGAGCGTATTGAAACTGGTAAGTTTTGGAACCATTCGAAACAACACAGCTCTAAAACATCCAAAAGGTCAGTTCGAATATATCGAAGGTTTTGGAACCATTCGAAACAACACAGCTCTAAAACGTCATAATGCGGAAAAGTGTACCCATCATTGTTTTGGAACCATTCGAAACAACACAGCTCTAAAACGGTCGTCTTTTAACGCTTCAAGCGTGTTATGTTTTGGAACCATTCGAAACAACACAGCTCTAAAACCTCGTAGAAAAATTTTTCTCACGAAATTTCGTAATCGCGCCATTCGTCTCAGCCAGACTTCAGCTCGTCAGGCTCCAATTGTTACCCTTATTATACCATATTTTCAGGGTTCAAGAAATAGTCTTGATCCAGCACATATTGAGGAAAATCATAGACTTTTCGAGGTTCGACAAATAAGACCCTTAGTTGATTGAGTTGGATATACTCTATCAGATTTACTAACTCATCCTTTGATAGATAGGCGGACGCATTGATGAAGACAAGGAGTTTCTTTTTGGAAAGATATTTAAAAACCTGGACAATTTCTAGCATCTTTTCGAAAGGTGTATCACTCAGAGTTTCAACTTTGACCCCTAGAGCATCGATCAACTCTAGAATGGTGATTTCATCGTACTCTAGGTCTAGTTCATTTTCTAAGCACTCAAATGCTAACAATTCTGTAATCGTAGCTACCAGTTTTTCAATCATGGATTTGACTTCTGGCTTGTCATTAAGCTGATTTTCAAGATCTGCATGTATCAGCTTGAGCATAGAAGAGGAGTTGAGATTGTATCCTAAGACATCCGTTATTACCAGTAACTCAGACTCTTTCAGAGATTTTAGATTTCTATCAAATAATTTCAAGTCCCCATCATCAGTGTACTGGTAGAACTGCTTGACGATAGTCGAAAAGGTAAACTGGTCTTCCAACACTAAAAAGGTTGCATTTTCAATAGCCAATGGTTCATCTAATAATGGGAAATTAATCTTCATCTCTAGGCTCCTCTCCTAGAAAGACTAAACGTGCATCGGAGTTTGCTACACTGGTGTTTCGCTCGCCATTTAAGTAGATCATGCGAGAAAATTGCTTTTCTGTAACGGTTAAGAGAGTAATGTTTCCTTTTTTAGGGTTGTGAGTTTTGAGTCGCTCAATCATGGCGTTATTAGCAGAGTTGTTGAGCAAAAGTTTGCTATAGATGGAGAATTGGTGCATGATAAATCCCTCATCTATGAGGAACTTCCGAAATTTCCGATAGGCCTTGCGTTCCTCTGCGGTATCAACGGGCATATCAAACATTAAAATCATACGCATATATCGATAACTCATATCCTAAACTCAGGAACTCCTTTCTCGGGTTGATTGAGAGCTTGGATGACTTTCTTAGTATAGTCACTGACGATATTGGACAGGTACATATCTTTGCCATTGTAGTGGAAGGTGTCTGAGAAAATGGTAAAAAGTTCTCGCTTGATTTTGACAAAAGAACTGCTTCGATTTTCATAGACGATTCTGTCAATAATCGGACGAAAAGGTTCCATAATATCGCTAGCTAGGTTGAATTGATTGAACTGGTTGGCATGTTTCAAGCCAAACTGAGTCATGCAGCCAGACAAGACAATCTCACGCGCAAACATACTCAAAATCAAGGTGTAACCATAGTCTAAGGCAGCATTGACATCATTATCTTGTTCACGGCTAAAATCATTTCCAAACAAGGTGTTAAAATAAATCCGAGCAGCATGACCCTCACGATTGCTAGGATCAAATAAATCCAACCCATGATAGAGATCGATGACTGACTGGCTCTTTTCCAGAAAACCACAACTCCCTAGATAAAAAGCCTGATTGAGAATTTTTTGTGCAATGATGGTTGTCCAGATTTCCGCCTTTACATCTTCATTCCAAGCAATTTGCCGAGAGAGTTGCAAACTGGAATCGTGCCGACCGTAGTAGGGCATTAAGTATGCCGTTGGCAAGCGTTTGTCATCACAAAAGATGACTAGAATATTTTCATCCACCAAACGTTTAATCAGCATAGTGGAGAGAACGATATCCGTCGTCTCTAAAAGTAGGATGTCCACCTCGGACAGGTGAATCAACTCTGTCCGAGAGGCATCTTTAAAAATCAAGTGATTGTTCTTGTAGGAGAGCTTAGAGTGCGTATTGACAACAACGGTTCTCCATCCCATTAGTCTTCTCCCAGTTTGCTTAAGTCAATCCGAGTCTCGTAAAGACCAGTGATGGATTGGTGGATGAGGGTGGATTCTATTATTTTTTTAACCATTTTATCGCTGTCAGCGAATTGCCATCTTTTTATAGGTAATGATAACGTATCATCGAATATTATTTTTTTCTGTCCAGCATTAATATTAGTAAAAGATAAAGTGGTGATGACCCTATTCATAATATTTCTACATTCTTCAATAGTTTGGTTATTGGTTAAAATAAGCTCATCATACTGTTTTTTATTAACCAAGTCTGTTGCTAACATAAATTCTAGAAATTGATTCCAAATTGATTGTATAAGTTGTTGATTGTTTTTTAACAAGCTATCGTGCTCATTTTTATCCAAAGTGGTATATTGAGAAATCAGTTTCATTTGTTTAGTAGTGACAAAAATCTGATTTGCACGTTTCAATTCTTGATTGCTAACTATAAATCTCCTATAGGTTCCGTATTTATGTTTAAATTCCAATACAGTATGCTTAACTAATTTTATTACATGTGAAACATTGTTGATTCCTAGATTTCTTAAATATAAATTAGGGTCTCTTTCAAATTCTAATTTAGTAAGCACTGGAATGCCGACCATTGTGTTTTTAATTTTATTATTTTGCTTGTATGTTACCAGAACTGAATAAGCGATTGTAGGTCTTGCATAGCCACCATATTTTTCAGGTGATAGACCAGATTTGATCGGGATTAGTTTACTTGCGTCAACTACTTTTTCCTTGGACACAATATTATTATCAAACAGACCGCCATTTTGTCCAACGGTTTGTTCTTCTGTTTTCTTCACAATATTCACCTGAGGAAAGGAAAGCACTTTTTTGATTGTTGCGAAATCTTTTTCCTTATTCCAAGCGATTTCTCCAGTGTCTTTAGAGTATTCGATATTTTCTCTTTTTACGATGGTTCCGTCTGCGTAATGCACCTCTTCTTTGAAGAAGTTCAACAAGTTTGAGTAGAAGAAATACTTTTCAGTTGCTTTTTCGACTTCTTTAGGATCTTTGGATTTTGAGATGTAGCGCTTAAGATCGTACTTTTGATAGTCGCCATAAACGAATTCAGGCTCTAGTTTAGGATATTTCTTAAGGATGGCCTTAGCAACCACTGCATTTAAATAGGCATCATGCGCGTGGTGGTAGTCATTGATTTCCCGTACCTTGTATAACCCAAATTCTTTACGGAAGTTGGAAACCATGTTGGATTTCAAAGTGATAATTTTGACATTACGGTTCTTCTTATTCTTCTCAGTCACTTCTTTATTGAACCGAGCATCCAAGATCTGAGCAACATGTTTTGTGATTTGGCGTGTTTCAACTAGTTGGCGTTTGATAAAGCCAACTTTATCAAGCTCATTTAGCCCGCCTCGCTCTCGCTCTGCTTTGGTTAGATTATTATATTTACGTTCTGAAATCAATTTAGAATCCAATAATTGTTGCCAAAAAGCTTTCATCTTTTCAACTACTTCAAGACTAGGAACATTATCGGATTTCCCACGATTATCCTTTGAACTCGTCAAGACACGGTTATCAAGAGAATCATCCTTGATAAAGGCCTGTGGGATGATGTGGTCAATGTCATAGCTGCTCAGTTGGTTGATATTAAGAGCTTCTCCAGTATACATATCCTTCCCATTTTGGAGATAGTAAAGGAAGAGACGGTCATTTTGAAGTTGAACATTATCTGTTGGATTTTCTTTTAGTATGTTTGAATCAAGTCCAGAAGCTAAATTTTTTAATGAATCTTCAATGCGCTTATATCTCTGTTGGGAATTCTTTTTCCCTCTGGCAGTAGTCTGATTTTCTCGTGCCATTTCAATCACAATGGACTCGGGAGCATGGCCCATAACCTTGACAAGTTCATCAACGATCTTGATACTTTGCAAAATTCCCTTTTTAATGGCAGGGCTACCTGGGAGTTCATGGACAACTTGCTTCACATCATTTGTCTTCCCAAACACTTGTGCTTTTTGGATAATTTCTTTGAAAGAAAGCCCGTCATCATGGATTAACTGCATAAAGTTACGATTAATCTCACCGTCATCAATCAGGTAGTCAAGAATCGTTTTGCCGCTTTTTTTATCACGGATACCGTTAATCAGCTTGGCAGAGAGTTTTCCCCAACCAGTATAATGTCGACGAGTCAGTGCTTTGATTACTTTTTCATCAAATAGAGAATTATACTGAGCAAGGCGTTGCTTAATCATCTCACGATCTTCGAAGATTGTCAGAGTGTGAACGATATTTTCAAGAATTGCTTCATTTTTATCATCATCCATAAATTCCTTATCCTTGATAATTTTGAGTAAATCATGATAAGTAGATAGACTGGCGTTAAATTGTTTTTCAATTCCTTCTAGTTCGATTCCATCGTAGCCATCAACAGTGTGTAGATAATGGATGATGTCTTTTTCAGTTACTTTTCTTTTATCCTCGGCTTTAAAAAATGTATAAAAAATATCTTTCTTTTGCTTTTTGTCTAAAAACTGATACCTTGTTAAACCTTCTGCAATAAATTTTACTTTTGTCAATTCATTATAGACAGCAAATGTTTCATACAAGAGACTATGCTTAGGCAAAACTTTTTCCTCTGGGAGATACAAGTCATAGTTAGTCATCTTATTGATGAAGTCTTCCGCAGAGCTTGCCTTATCAACAATTTCTTCAAAGTTCCAAGGTCTTATTGCTTCATCAGAATTTCGAGTAAGCCAAGCAAAATCACGATTGCCACGAGCTAATGGGCCAACGTAGTAAGGAATACGGAAAATCAAGATTTTTTCTATCTTTTCTTTATTTTCCTTCAGGAATGGATAATGTTCTCCTTGTCGATGGAGAATGGCATTCATTTCTTGGAGATGAATTTGATGAGGAATAGAACCATTATCAAAGGTGCGTTGTTTTCTCAAGAAGTCTTCACGTTCAATTTTATCAAGGAAATAATCTGCTCCTTCGAATTTAGAGAGAAGATTTTTGATATATTTGTAAAATGCTTCTTGAGTGGTTTTGCCATTGATATACCCAGCATACCCATCTTTAGATTGGTCAGAGAAAACTTCATCATATTTTTCTTGAAGATTGTTTTGGATGAATTGTTTTAAAGCCGCTAAGTCTTTTTGGTGGTTTTCATAGTGCTCAATCATAGATGCTGAAAGTGGAGCCTTGGTTGAAAGATCTTTAACAGTTAAGATACCTGATAGAAGAATGGCGTCATAGAGTTTTTTAGCAACTAGAAAAAGATCTGCAAAGTCATCTCTAATTTGTCCGAGCAGGTTTTCTAAATCCTCATCATAGGTATCCTTAGAGAATTGTAGTGGGGCTTTTTCTTCCAAGTCAAAATGTTTTTTAAAATCAGCCTGATTTCCTAAAATTAACTTGAGAAATTCTGAAAAGAGACCAGTGGATTTTTGATCAGGAAAGAGCTTTAGAACGCGTTCTCTCTTAGCAGATTTACTAATTTTATCAGTAAAAATTGCTTCTACTTGTGCGTTTTGTCCGATAAGTGAACTTTCTTCAAAGGTGTTGTCGTAAATGCTTATAAACTCGCTAAAGATTTTTTGGATATCATTGTTTTTAATATCGAAAGATTCTTCATATAAAAAATGTCCGCGGTATTTAATCATATGCGCTAATGCTAGATAGATCAAGCGCAAGTCAGTTTTTTCTTTTGAGTCCGCTAGGTGTTTTCTCAAATGATAGATAGTTGGAAATTTCTTGTGATATTCTTTTTCTTCTGCCAAGGTAGCAAAAATAGGATATTTACTTCCTCTTTTATCCTCAGGAACTAAGAAGGAGTCATCTAATCGATGGAAGAAACTACTATCCACCTTGCTCATTTCTTCAGAAAAGATTTCTTGAAGATAGCGAAGACGATTTTTTCGACGAGTATAGCGACGGCGTGCTGTTCGTTTTAGACGTCTATCTTCAGCAGTAGTCCCTTCATCAAATAATAGAGCTCCAATTAGATTTTTCTTGATAAAGTGTTTATCAGTATTGCCTAGAACTTTCATCTTTTTCGATGGCACCTTATAGTCATCCGTAATGACGGCCCATCCGACGCTGTTAGTTCCGATATCGAGTCCGATAGAGTAGGATTTGTTGCTCATTTAGTGTTCTCCTTTTATTAAGTTTTTTGTTAGTAAATGATAATATAATACTTTCAGATGAATTTCTAATATAAAATATTATTCCATTTTATTTACATTTCTCTTGCTAATTTTAAAAGAATAATATACAATACAAGTGTTGGAACTATTCGAAACAACACAGCAAAGTTAAAATAAGGCTTTGTCCGTACACAACTTGAAAAAGTGCGCACCGATTCGGTGCTTTTTATTTTATTATACCAACTCATTGTACTCCTATTTTTATAAAAAAACAAATAATATCGTAGCGCTTTCATAAGATTTGAGATCAATTCGTTGGAGCTTGTAAGTGGGTTAATTGAGAAATACGATTTCCTTTTGTCGGTTTATATGTTCGGGATGATAGCAATATAAAATAAAAAGAACTGGGATAATTAACTATCCTAGTTCTTATTTTTACATGGAATATTCTTCTATTCCCCCTCAGCCAATTCTTTTCCCAATTGGATGAGGTAATCTTTCAAGTCATCTTTGACTTGTGGGTGTTTGAGGGCATAGTCAATAGATGTTTTCATAAAGCCAAACTTATCCCCAACGTCGTAACGAGCTCCTGTAAATTCACGGGCGAAAACACGTTGTGTTTTATTAAGCGTATCAATAGCGTCGGTAAGCTGGATTTCATTTCCAGCGCCAGGAGCTTGATTTTCGAGGATCTCAAAAATTTCTGGTGTGAGCAGATAGCGCCCGATAATTGCTAAATCACTTGGAGCATCCTCTGGAGCTGGTTTTTCAACGAAAGTTTCGACACTGTAGAGACCATTAATCCCTTCACCCTGAGGAGCGATAACTCCATATGCTGAAACTTCTTCATGAGGGACAGGCATAACAGCAATTGTTGATGCGTGAGTCGACTCGTAATCATTCATCAATTGTTTTGTCAAAGGTACAGCGTTGTCATCTGTGATATCCATTAGGTCGTCACCAAGCATGACAACGAAGGGTTCATTCGCCACAAAAGCTTTTGCTTGTAAGACAGCATCGCCAAGACCACGAGGATGGCTTTGACGGATAAAGTGAAGGCGAATGCCAGTTGTTTCGTCTACCAATTTTAGCAAGTCATGTTTGCCTTTTTCTTTGAGGTTGTACTCAAGCTCAAAGTTTGAGTCAAAGTGGTCTTCAATAGAACGTTTTGATTTACCAGTGACAACCAGAATATCTTCAATACCTGATTTAAGAGCTTCTTCTACGATGAATTGGATAGTTGGTTTGTCCACAATTGGCAACATTTCTTTAGCAAGTGCTTTGGTTGCTGGTAAAAATCGAGTCCCGAGTCCAGCGGCAGGGATGACTGCCTTTCTAACTTTTGATGTCATAAGAATCCTTTCTCTAGAGGGTTAAGACCACTCATTTTCTGCTTTAAATTCATTGTTCATGATGTCATAAATGGCATCTTTAATATTGGTTCCGTGGTAAATAACTTGGTAAATGGCTTGTGTAATTGGCATATAGACTCCAAGTTCTTGCGCTAGTTCATAAGCTGCTCGAGTCGTTGAAATTCCTTCAATCACCATGCCCATATTGGCTTCGATATCAGCTAGAGATTCTCCACGACCAAGAGCATCTCCGGCTCTCCAGTTACGAGAGTGGATGGAGGTTCCCGTTACGATCAGGTCTCCTACACCAGATAAGCCACTATAGGTCAATGGATTGGCACCGAGTGCTACTCCTAAGCGGGTAATTTCTGCTAGGCCTCGAGCGATGATGGCTGCCTTAGCGTTGTCACCAAATCCTAAACCATGTAAGGCTCCAGCACCGACAGCGATAATGTTTTTAAGAGCACCAGCAGTTTCAACTCCGATAACATCCGTATTAGTATAAAGTCGGAAGTAGTGATTACTAAAGAGCTCTTGAGCGTATTGAGCTGTTTGTAAATCTTTAGAAGCAGCAGTGATTAAAGTCAGGTCACGTACAATGGTTTCTTCTGCATGACTAGGGCCTGAAACAACGACAATATCACTGCGGAGATGTTCAGGAATTTCTTCTTCAAGAATGGTTGATAGTCGTTTATGGCTATCAGGTTCTAATCCCTTTGATGCGTGCATGATGATAGCCTTATGGTCCAAGGTTTTTGCAACTTGTTGGGCAACAAGTCGTGTCACTTTTGTTGGGACAACAAACAAAATCGCA
The DNA here is from genome assembly GCA_965245755.1 of Streptococcus mitis. Lineage (GTDB taxonomy): Bacteria > Bacillota > Bacilli > Lactobacillales > Streptococcaceae > Streptococcus > Streptococcus mitis_DY. Next base: position 8,641 of record CBDFAU010000030.1, read on the forward strand.
TCTACATCTTTCAGTGCCTCTGATAAGTCGGTGTAGGCAATGATGTTTTCATCTAGAACGACATCTTTAAAGTAGTGTTTGTTAGTATGGTTAGTATTAATTTCATTGATTTGCTCGGGAATGTTTCCCCAAATACGTACCTCGTGTCCATTGTCATTTAAGACTTGTGAAAGGGCAGTTCCCCAAGAACCAGGCCCCAAGACGGCGATGGTTTGTTTTTCCATATTCCCCTCCTTTATAACCTTCTTTTTACTATTTTACCATAAAAACCTTTATCATGCATTACTGTAGATGAAAGCGCACTAATTTGTATCAAGGAGACTTCTTTGACAAGTTTCCACTTTTTTGCTAGAATAACATCACACAAACAGAATGAAAAGGAGCTGACGCATTGTCGCTCCCTTTTGTCTATTTTTTAAGGAGAAAGTATGCTGATTCAGAAAATAAAAACCTACAAGTGGCAGGCCTTGGCTTCGCTCCTGATGACAGGCTTGATGGTTGCTAGTTCACTTTTGCAACCGCGTTACCTGCAGGAAGTCTTAGACGCCCTACTTGCTGGGAAATATGAAGCCATTTATAGTATCGGGGCTTGGTTGATTGGTGTGGCCGTGGTTGGTCTAGTTGCTGGTGGGCTCAATGTTGTCCTCGCAGCCTATATTGCCCAAGGAGTTTCATCTGACCTTCGAGAGGATGCCTTCCGTAAAATCCAAACCTTTTCTTATGCCAATATTGAACAATTTAATGCGGGAAATCTAGTCGTTCGCATGACAAATGATATCAACCAGATTCAGAACGTCGTCATGATGACCTTCCAAATTCTTTTCAGACTTCCCCTCTTGTTCATCGGTTCGTTTATCCTGGCGGTTCAAACCTTACCTTCTCTGTGGTGGGTGATTGTTCTCATGGTAGTCTTGATTTTTGGTTTGACTGCTGTCATGATGGGAATGATGGGGCCTCGTTTTGCCAAGTTTCAAACCCTTCTTGAGCGCGTCAATGCCATTGCCAAGGAAAATCTGCGCGGTGTTCGTGTGGTCAAGTCCTTTGTCCAAGAAAAAGAGCAGTTTGCTAAGTTTACGGAGGTTTCAGACGAGCTACTCGGTCAAAATCTTTACATTGGTTATGCCTTTGCGGTAGTGGAACCTTTTATGATGTTGGTCGGTTATGGGGCGGTATTCCTCTCTATTTGGCTAGTTGCTGGGATGGTTCAGTCGGATCCGTCAGTTGTTGGTTCCATTGCTTCCTTTGTCAATTACCTGAGCCAGATTATCTTTACCATTGTTATGGTTGGATTTTTGGGAAATTCTGTCAGTCGTGCTATGATTTCTATGCGTCGTATTCGAGAAATTCTTGACGCAGAGCCAGCCATGACCTTCAAGGATGTGCCAGATGAAGAGTTGGTAGGAAGTCTTAGCTTTGAAAATGTAACCTTTACCTATCCAATGGACAAGGAACCGATGCTGAAAGATGTGAGCTTTACTATCGAACCTGGTCAAATGGTTGGTGTAGTTGGAGCGACTGGCGCAGGAAAGTCAACCTTAGCTCAATTGATTCCACGTCTCTTTGACCCACAGGCAGGGGCTATCAAAATTGGAGGCAAGGATATTCGCGAAGTGAGTGAAGGAACCCTACGTAAAACTGTCTCTATCGTTCTCCAACGTGCCATTCTATTTAGTGGAACGATTGCAGATAACTTGAGACAGGGTAAGGGAGATGCTACTTTATTTGAAATGGAGCGCGCAGCCAATATTGCCCAAGCCAGTGAATTCATTCATCGTATGGAGAAAACCTTTGAAAGTCCAGTTGAGGAACGAGGAACCAATTTCTCAGGTGGGCAAAAGCAAAGGATGTCGATTGCGCGTGGGATTGTCAGCAATCCACGTATTCTGATTTTTGACGATTCGACCTCGGCCTTGGATGCTAAGTCAGAGCGCCTGGTTCAAGAAGCCTTGAATAAGGACTTGAAGGGAACAACAACCATTATCATCGCGCAAAAGATTAGCTCGGTTGTCCATGCAGACAAGATCTTGGTTCTAGATCGAGGACGATTGATTGGTCAAGGTACGCATGCAGACTTGGTTGCCAACAATACCGTTTACCGTGAAATCTATGAAACACAGAAAGGGAAGGAGGAGTAAAATGAAGACAGTTCAATTTTTTTGGAATTATTTTAAAGTCTATAAGCTATCATTTGTAGTTGTTATCCTGATGATTGTTCTGGCAACTCTTGCCCAAGCCCTCTTTCCGGTCTTTTCTGGACAAGCAGTGACGCAGCTAGCTAATTTAGTTCAAGCTTATCAAGATGGCAATCCAGAACTTGTTTGGCAAAGCCTATCAGGAATCATGGTCAATCTTGGTCTGCTGGTTTTGGTTCTATTTATCTCCAGTGTCATATACATGTGCCTCATGACGCGCGTGATTGCAGAATCGACCAACGAGATGCGCAAAGGCCTCTTCTGTAAGCTTGCTCACTTGACGGTTTCTTTCTTTGACCGCCGACAAGATGGCGATATCTTGTCTCGTTTTACCAGTGATTTGGATAATATCCTCCAAGCCTTTAACGAAAGTTTGATTCAGGTCATGAGCAACATCGTTCTATACATTGGTCTGATTCTTGTCATGTTTTCGAGAAATGTGACGCTGGCCCTCATCACCATTGCCAGCACACCAGTGGCCTTCCTCATGCTGATTTTTATCGTGAAAATGGCACGGAAATATACCAACCTCCAGCAAAAAGAGGTAGGGAAGCTCAACGCCTATATGGATGAGAGTATCTCAGGCCAAAAAGCCGTGATTGTGCAAGGAATTCAAGAGGATATGATGGCAGGATTTCTTGAACAAAATGAGCGCGTGCGCAAGGCAACCTTTAAAGGAAGAATGTTCTCAGGAATTCTTTTCCCTGTCATGAATGGGATGAGCCTAGTTAATACAGCCATCGTCATCTTTGCTGGTTCAGCTGTTTTATTAAATGATAAGACTATTGAAACTAGTACAGCCTTAGGTTTGATTGTTATGTTTGCCCAATTTTCACAGCAGTACTACCAGCCTATTATCCAAGTTGCGGCAAGTTGGGGAAGCCTTCAGTTAGCCTTTACAGGTGCTGAACGGATTCAGGAAATGTTTGACGCAGAGGAAGAAATTCGACCTGAGAAGGCGCCGATCTTTACTAAGTTGCAAGAAGGTGTTGAAATCAGTCATATTGATTTTTCATACCTGCCTGATAAACCTATTTTGAAAGATGTCAGCATTTCCGCTCCGAAAGGCCAGATGACAGCGGTTGTTGGGCCGACGGGTTCAGGGAAAACGACTATTATGAACCTCATCAATCGCTTTTATGATGTTGATGCTGGTGGTATTTATTTTGACGGAAAAGACATTCGTGACTATGACTTGGATAGTCTCAGAAGTAAGGTGGGAATTGTCTTGCAAGATTCGGTCTTGTTTAGCGGAACGATTCGAGACAATATCCGTTTCGGTGTGCCAGATGCTAGTCAAGAAATGGTTGAGGCAGCAGCCAAGGCAACCCACATTCACGACTATATCGAAAGTTTGCCTGATAAATACGATACTCTTATCGATGATGACCAGAGTATCTTCTCAACTGGGCAAAAGCAATTGATTTCTATCGCTCGAACCTTGATGACAGATCCAGAGGTTCTCATTCTAGATGAAGCAACTTCAAACGTAGATACGGTGACAGAAAGCAAGATTCAGCATGCCATGGAGGCGGTTGTAGCAGGTAGAACTAGTTTCGTCATTGCTCACCGTTTGAAGACCATCCTCAATGCTGATCAGATTATTGTCCTTAAAGATGGAGAAGTGATTGAACGTGGTAATCACCATGAACTCTTGAAACTAGGTGGATTCTACTCAGAACTCTATCACAATCAATTTGTCTTCGAATAAGGAAAAAGTTGTCCTATGTGGGCAGCTTTTTCTTATCCATAAAAAATATTTATCACAGTCTTAAAAAAAACATATTAGACGAAAGTCATTTTGAGTGATATGATAGGACTATCGTTAACATTCGAAAGGAGAGGCATCATGGCTAGAACGGTTGTAGGAGTTGCTGCAAATCTATGTCCCGTAGACGCAGAAGGCAAAAACATTCATTCATCTGTTTCTTGTAGATTCGCAGAGAGCATTCGTCAAGTCGGTGGTCTCCCTTTAGTCATTCCTGTTGGTGATGAGTCAGTTGTACGCGATTATGTGGAAATGATTGACAAACTCATTTTGACAGGAGGCCAAAATGTTCATCCTCAGTTTTATGGAGAGAAAAAAACCATCGAGAGCGATGATTACAATCTAGTGCGTGACGAATTTGAATTGGCACTCTTGAAAGAAGCGCTTCGTCAGAATAAACCAATTATGGCAATCTGTCGCGGTGTTCAACTTGTCAATGTTGCCTTTGGGGGAACCCTCAATCAAGAAATCGAAGGTCACTGGCAAGGACTGCCTTTCGGAACGTCTCATTCTATTGAGACAGTAGAAGGAAGTGTGGTGGCCAAGCTATTTGGAAAAGAAAGTCAGGTCAATTCCGTTCATCGTCAGAGTATTAAAGATTTGGCACCTAATTTCCGTGTAACTGCTATTGATCCAAGAGACCAAACCATCGAAGCGATTGAGTCTATCGATGAGCACCGCATTATCGGTTTGCAGTGGCATCCAGAGTTTCTGGTTAATGAAGAAGATGGCAATTTAGAATTATTTGAGTATTTATTGAATGAACTGTGACGACTGGGACATCTGGTCGTTCTTTATTTTATTTTTTCAAAATTTTTGGAATGTGGCATTTTTACGCAAACGTTTGAATTCTGATAAAAATTGGAGAAATTCGACAAAAAAACTTGAAAAAAACGAAGGCAAGCGTTATGATAGAAAAGAAGAAATATTGGAGGAATAACATGTCACATATTAAATTTGATTATTCAAAAGTCTTAGACAAATTTGTTGCACCACATGAAGTGGAATACATGCAAGCACAAGTTACAGCTGCTGACGAAATGATTCGTAAAGGAACTGGTGCTGGTAGCGACTTCTTGGGATGGTTGGACCTTCCTGAAAACTACGACCGCGAAGAATTTGACCGCATCTTGAAAGCTGCTGAGCAAATCAAGTCAGACAGCGATGTTTTGGTTGTGATTGGTATAGGTGGATCTTACCTTGGTGCGAAAGCAGCAATCGACTTCTTGAACCACCACTTTGCAAACTTGCAAACAAAAGAAGAGCGCAAAGCTCCACAAATCCTTTACGCAGGAAACTCAATCTCATCTACTTACCTTGCTGACTTGGTAGAGTATGTTGCAGACAAAGATTTCTCAGTAAACGTGATTTCTAAATCAGGTACAACAACTGAACCAGCTATCGCTTTCCGTGTCTTCAAAGAACTTTTGGTTAAGAAATACGGTCAAGAAGAAGCAAACAAACGTATCTATGCAACAACTGACCGCCAAAAAGGTGCTGTTAAGGTTGAAGCAGATGCTAACGGTTGGGAAACATTTGTTGTTCCAGATGATATCGGTGGACGCTTCTCAGTATTGACAGCCGTTGGTTTGCTTCCAATCGCAGCATCAGGAGCTGACATCAAAGCCCTTATGGAAGGTGCGAATGCAGCTCGCAAAGACTACACTTCAGATAAAATCTCTGAAAACGAAGCTTACCAATACGCAGCAGTTCGTAACATTCTTTACCGTAAAGGCTATGCAACTGAAATCTTGGTAAACTATGAGCCATCACTTCAGTACTTCTCAGAATGGTGGAAACAATTGGCTGGTGAATCAGAAGGAAAAGACCAAAAAGGTATCTACCCAACTTCAGCTAACTTCTCAACTGACTTGCACTCATTGGGTCAATTTATCCAAGAAGGAACTCGTATCATGTTTGAAACAGTTGTCCGTGTTGACAAACCTCGTAAAAACGTGATTATTCCTACTTTGGAAGAAGACCTTGATGGACTTGGTTACCTTCAAGGAAAAGACGTTGACTTTGTAAACAAAAAAGCGACTGACGGTGTTCTTCTTGCCCACACAGATGGTGACGTACCAAACATGTACGTGACCCTTCCAGAGCAAGATGCCTTCACTCTTGGTTACACTATCTACTTCTTCGAATTGGCTATCGCCCTTTCAGGTTACTTGAATGCTATCAACCCATTTGACCAACCAGGTGTTGAAGCTTACAAACGTAACATGTTCGCCCTTCTTGGAAAACCAGGATTTGAAGAATTGAGTAAAGAACTTAACGCACGTCTATAATAGAAGAAAAGAGTGGTTTGTCCACTCTTTTTACTCTCTTTATTCATAGAAATTGGACTCAGCCAAGACTTGTGATATAATATAGAGAGCAAAAAGGCAGACGCCTAGAGACTTTATAGGAGAAACTATGTCAAAAGATATCCGCGTACGTTACGCACCAAGTCCAACAGGACTACTACACATCGGGAATGCCCGTACAGCATTGTTCAACTACCTTTACGCACGTCATCATGGTGGAACTTTTATCATTCGTATCGAAGATACTGACCGTAAACGTCATGTCGAGGATGGTGAACGTTCACAGCTTGAAAACCTTCGCTGGTTAGGTATGGATTGGGATGAAAGCCCAGAAACACATGAAAATTACCGCCAGTCTGAGCGTTTGGACTTGTATCAAAAATACATCGACCAACTGTTAGCTGAAGGAAAAGCCTATAAATCTTACGTTACAGAAGAAGAGTTGGCAACTGAACGCGAACGCCAAGAAGCAGCTGGTGAAACACCACGCTACATCAATGAATACCTTGGTATGAGTGAAGAAGAAAAAGCAGCTTACATCGCAGAACGCGAAGCAGCAGGAATTATCCCCACTGTTCGCTTGGCTGTCAATGAGTCAGGTATCTACAAGTGGCATGATATGGTCAAAGGTGATATCGAATTTGAAGGTGGCAATATCGGTGGTGACTGGGTTATCCAAAAGAAAGATGGTTACCCAACTTACAACTTTGCCGTTGTTATCGATGACCACGATATGCAAATCTCTCATGTTATCCGTGGAGACGACCACATTGCTAATACACCAAAACAGCTCATGGTTTATGAAGCACTTGGTTGGGAAGCTCCAGAGTTTGGTCACATGACCTTGATTATCAACTCTGAGACTGGTAAGAAGTTATCTAAACGTGATACTAATACACTTCAATTTATCGAAGACTACCGAAAGAAAGGTTACCTTCCAGAAGCAGTCTTTAACTTTATAGCTCTTCTTGGTTGGAACCCAGGTGGCGAAGATGAAATCTTCTCTCGTGAAGAACTCATTAAACTTTTCGATGAAAACCGCCTCAGCAAGTCACCAGCAGCCTTTGACCAGAAAAAACTCGACTGGATGAGCAATGATTATATCAAGAATGCAGACCTAGAAACTATCTTTGAAATGGCAAAACCATTCTTAGAGGAAGCAGGCCGTTTAACTGACAAGGCTGAAAAATTAGTTGAGCTCTATAAACCACAAATGAAATCAGTAGATGAGATTATCCCATTGACAGATCTCTTCTTCTCAGATTTCCCTGAATTGACAGAAGCAGAGCGCGAAGTCATGGCGGGAGAAACAGTCCCAACAGTTCTTGAAGCTTTCAAAACAAAACTTGAAGCGATGACAGATGATGAATTTGTAACAGAAAATATCTTCCCACAAATCAAAGCTGTTCAAAAAGAAACAGGTATCAAAGGGAAAAATCTCTTCATGCCAATTCGTATTGCTGTTTCAGGTGAAATGCATGGACCAGAATTACCAGATACAATTTTCTTGCTTGGACGTAAAAAATCAATTCAGCATATCGAAAACATGCTAAAAGAAATCTCTAAATAAGAAGGATGCAACAATGGACATCTGGGAAAAGATGTACGAAGAAGCACAGAAACTATACAATCCACATGAAGTATCTGATTTTGTTTATGCTAATCATGTCGTTGCCGCAGTAGAAGCAGAAGATGGGCAAATATTTACAGGATTCTGTATGGAGGGAACCTGTGGTGTTTTCCATCTCTGCGCAGAACGGGTGGCACTCTTTAATATGTACCAATTTTCAGGACAAACTAAGGTTAAGAAAGTATTAGCCTTTCGAGATAAACCACCTTATGGTGGAAGTTCAGCTATGCCTTGCGGTGCTTGCAGAGAATTTCTCTTAGAGATGAACGCTGAAAATAAAGATGCAGAATTCATGATGGACTACGATACAAGAAAGACAGTGAAAGTAGCAGAACTAATTCCCTATTGGTGGGGAGAAGAACGTGCTTCTAAGTTTAATGAGAAATAGAAGAGTCAGTATAATTCTGGCTCTTTTTACTTAATTTTAAAAAAACAGAAAAAGTAGTTGACAAAGTTAGAAAAGTCGGTATAATAGTAAGAGTTGAAAATACCAACTCAG
>CBDFAU010000031.1:0-11783 GCA_965245755.1 Streptococcus mitis
TCAAAGCACCGCTTTGAGGTTGCAGATAAAGCTGACGTAGTTTGAAGAGATTTTCGAAGAGTATGAGATTTCGCAGAAATGAAAACAGCCCTCAGAGGGCTGTTCGATACGATTAAATCTCAACTTAAATCGCAAACAAGTCATTCAAGTTCTCAGCCAAGGTTGGGTGAGTGAAGATTTGTTTTGTGAAGTAAGTGTAAGGAATCTTGTTGTCCATAGCAACAGTGATGATGTTGATGATTTCTTGAGAACCTTCTGAGAAGATGCTTGCTCCAAGAATTTCTTTTGTTTCAGTATTAACAACAGCTTTGAAAGCTCCGCGAAGGTCTCCGTTTACGTGACCACGAGGCATGGCTGCAACAGGAATTTCCTTAACGGCGTATGGAAGTTTCAAATCAGCTGCTTGGCTTTCAGTCAAACCAACTTGTGAAAGTGCAGGTGTGATAAACATTGTGTTTGGTACATTGAGACGGTTTTCAAGAGTGTAGCTGCCATCTCCAGCAAGGTAGCTGTAGACAACACGGAAGTCATCAAGTGAAATGTAAGTAAATTGAAGGCCACCGTTGACATCTCCAACTGCAAAGACACCAGGAACGTTTGTTTGACAATGTTTGTCTACTTTAATAGCGCCACGTTCAGTTAGTTCAATATCTGTATTTTCAAGTTGAAGTGGTTCTACATTTGGTTTGCGTCCAGTTGCGTAGAGAAGGGCATCGAAACGGTAAGTTTCATTTTCAGTTACGACAAGCACTTGGTCACCGTCGTTTTTGATTTCAGTAGTACGGATGTTTTGAAGCAATTCAATACCGTCTTCTTCCATGTATTGTTTAGCAAGAGCTGCGATGGAAGGTTCTGCACGAGGAAGGAAAGTATCCAAGGCATCTAGGACTGTAACCTTGCTTCCAAGTTTGTTGTAAAGACCAGCAAATTCAAGACCGATATTTCCACCACCAAGGACTCCAAGGTTTTGAGGCAATTTGTCCAAGTTTTGGATACCTGTTGAGTCAAAGACGTTTTTGCTTGTAGCAAGTCCAGGGATTGGCAAGACATTTGAAACAGCACCAGTGTTGATGACGATTGTTTCAGCAGTCAGTTCTTTCTTTTCATCACCAGCTTGCATTTCGATGACTTTATTTGCAAGGAAGTGAGCTTCCGCATCAAAGATATCGACGCCAGTACCAGCAACAGTCGCATAGTTTTTACCGTTGAGGCGACCAGTGATAGTGTTTTTGGTAGCAATGACTTCTTCAAAAGACAAGTCTTTTTCAGCAGCAACTAGCAAAGTCTTAGTTGGGATACAACCAATGTTGATACAAGTTCCACCGTACATGGCTTTGCTACGTTCAATGAGGGCAACTTTTTTGCCAGCTGAAGCCAATTTACCAGCTAGTGTTTTACCAGCTTTACCAAATCCGATAACGATTAAATCATAAGTTAACATTTAGAGTTCCTCCTATTCGAATTTCATTCTAGCACAAGAAAAAAACTTTTGCACAATTCTGCTACGCTTTAAAAAAGTTTATGAAATAGTGGGAATTACAGCCTTACTTTCTCAGAAAAATCGTTTACATGACTTTATCGACGGATTTAACTATCTTTTGCTTCTCTCTTGTGTTATACTAGATAGGTTGCAAAGAAAACAGTACTTTTCTTTTGTGGAAAAGAAGCAACACGATTTTGTATCCAGTATATGAAAATACGTCATAAAAAGAAAAGTATAAACTAAGCCCTATAGGGTGGCTTCGCACCACCTTTAGAAAGAAGAAAAACGTGAAATTTAATGAATTAAACTTGTCTGCTGATTTGCTAGCAGAGATTGAAAAAGCTGGTTTTGTAGAAGCCAGTCCGATCCAAGAGCAAACTATTCCCTTGGCCCTTGAAGGCAAGGATGTTATCGGTCAAGCTCAGACTGGTACAGGAAAAACTGCAGCCTTTGGCTTGCCTACCCTTGAAAAAATCCGTACAGAAGAAGCGACCATCCAAGCCTTGGTTATCGCTCCAACTCGTGAACTCGCTGTCCAAAGTCAAGAGGAATTGTTCCGCTTTGGTCGTAGTAAGGGAGTCAAGGTTCGCTCAGTATATGGCGGATCAAGCATTGAAAAACAAATTAAGGCTCTTAAATCTGGTGCCCATATCGTGGTGGGAACACCAGGTCGCCTCTTGGACTTGATTAAACGCAAGGCCTTGAAATTACAAGATATTGAAACTCTTATCCTTGACGAAGCGGATGAAATGCTCAACATGGGCTTCCTTGAAGACATCGAAGCTATCATTTCTCGTGTCCCTGAAAACCGTCAAACTTTGCTTTTCTCAGCAACTATGCCAGATGCCATCAAACGTATCGGTGTTCAGTTTATGAAAGAACCTGAGCATGTCAAGATTGCTGCTAAGGAATTGACAACAGAATTGGTTGACCAATATTATATTCGTGTTAAAGAACAAGAAAAATTTGATACCATGACCCGTCTTATGGATGTGGAACAGCCTGAGCTTGCTATCGTATTTGGTCGTACAAAACGCCGTGTAGATGAATTGACTCGTGGTTTGAAAATCCGTGGCTTCCGTGCAGAAGGAATTCATGGAGACCTAGACCAAAACAAACGTCTTCGTGTCCTTCGTGACTTTAAAAATGGCAATCTTGATGTTTTGGTTGCGACAGACGTTGCAGCGCGTGGGTTGGATATTTCAGGTGTGACCCATGTCTATAACTACGATATTCCACAAGATCCTGAAAGTTATGTTCACCGTATCGGTCGTACAGGTCGTGCTGGTAAGTCAGGTCAGTCTATTACTTTCGTATCACCAAATGAAATGGGCTACCTCCAAATCATTGAAAACTTGACTAAGAAACGCATGAAAGGTCTCAAACCTGCAAGTGCAGAAGAAGCCTTCCAAGCTAAAAAACACGTAGCTCTCAAGAAAATCGAACGTGATTTTGCAGATGAGACTATCCGTGCCAACTTTGAGAAATTTGGTAAGGATGCTCGTAAGCTGGCTGCCGAATTTACTCCTGAAGAATTGGCAATGTATATCTTGAGTCTGACTGTTCAAGACCCAGATAGTCTTCCTGAAGTGGAGATTGCACGTGAAAAACCATTGCCATTTAAACCATCAGGTAATGGATTCGGTGGTAAAGGTAAGGGAGGTCGTCGTGGAGATGACCGTCGTGATAATCGCCGTGGAGACAACCGTCGTGGTGGTCGTCGTGATGATTTCAAAAAAGGAAGTCGTGGCAACGATCGTTTTGATAAGGAAAAACGTTACCGTAAAGATAATAAAAAACCACGCAATACTTCAAGCGAAAAGCAAACAGGCTTTGTTATTCGTAACAAGGGCGATAAATAAGAAAAAGCGGTTCAAAATGAATCGCTTTTTTATATAAGGAGACCGAATGGAAAAGAAAGATAAATAAAATAGATATATTATCTTCTTATAATATTATGATACACAAAAATAGGGGGCTTGTCAATAGAAAAGAAGCAATTTAATTAAAAATATTCTTGTTTTTTTAAATTGCAATTAAATAAGCAATTTTCAGATAATAATTGAAAATTCAAGCTGTTTATGTTATAATGATAGCGATTATATTCGAGGTGAAAAATGGCACATTTATTAGAAAAAACTAGAAAAATTACTTCTATCCTGAAGCGCTCAGAGGAGCAGTTGCAGGAAGAGCTTCCCTACAATGCAATTACCCGTCAATTGGCAGATATTATTGACTGTAACGCCTGTATCGTTAATAGCAAGGGACGTCTCCTTGGCTATTTTATGCGTTACAAAACCAATACAGATCGTGTAGAGCAATTCTTCCAAACTAAGATTTTCCCGGATGACTACATTCAAGGCGCGAACATGATCTACGATACAGAAGCCAATCTGACAGTTGATCATGATTTGAGTATTTTCCCTGTAGAGAGTCGTGCCGACTTTCCAGATGGTTTGACAACGATTGCACCGATTCATGTATCAGGGATTCGCCTTGGTTCTTTGATTATTTGGCGCAATGATAAAAAATTCGAAGACGAGGATTTGATTCTTGTTGAGATTGCGAGTACCGTTGTTGGAATTCAACTCCTCAACTTCCAGCGTGAAGAAGATGAGAAAAATATTCGCCGCCGTACTGCTGTTACCATGGCGGTTAATACCCTTTCTTATTCAGAACTCCGTGCTGTTTCAGCAATTTTAGGGGAATTAAATGGAAATGAAGGCCAGTTAACTGCGTCTGTGATTGCAGACCGTATCGGTATTACCCGTTCTGTGATTGTCAATGCTCTTCGTAAACTTGAGTCTGCGGGAATTATTGAAAGTCGCTCACTTGGAATGAAGGGAACCTATCTTAAGGTCTTGATTTCAGATATTTTTGAAGAAGTGAAGAAAAGAGATTACTAATGATTAAGGCTTTAATTTCGATTGATTATACAGAAGATTTTGTTGCTGATAGTGGGAAGCTGACAGCAGGTGCTCCAGCTCAGGCGATTTCGGATGCTATTAGCAAGGTAACTCGATTAGCTTTTGAACGCGGAGATTACATCTTCTTTACAATAGATGCTCACGAAGAAAACGATTGTTTCCATCCAGAAAGCAAGCTGTTTCCTCCTCACAATTTGATTGGGACTAGTGGACGGAATTTATACGGAGATTTGGGGACCTTTTATCAAGAGCATGGTTCAGACAGTCGTGTCTTTTGGATGGATAAACGCCATTACTCTGCTTTTTCAGGGACTGACCTGGATATCCGTTTGAGAGAGCGTCGAATTTCTACAGTTATCTTAACAGGAGTCTTGACGGATATCTGTGTCCTGCATACAGCTATAGATGCCTATAATCTAGGATATGATATCGAGATTGTTAAACCAGCTGTTGCTTCCATCTGGCCTGAAAATCATCAATTTGCCCTAGGTCATTTCAAAAATACACTTGGAGCTAAGTTAGTAGATGAAAATCTAAATGAACTTTCTGAGTAATTTGGTTGATGAAATGAAAAAAATTGAAAAAAAGTGTTGACAAGCATCCTAAAAGTTGATATACTAGTAAAGTAATCAACGCGGGGATGGCGGAATTGGCAGACGCGCAGGACTAAGGATCCTGTGACCGCTTTAGGTCGTGAGGGTTCAAGTCCCTCTCTCCGCATAGGATAAGAGTTAGCTTAAGCTAGCTCTTTTGTTTTCATCTAATTCAAGTAGAGCAAAAAATTGTTGCTCTTTTTTTTGTATTTCATAAACATTTCATATTTGGATTTTATAATAGTCTTACAAATATGGAGGTGACAAATGAATCCAATCCAAAGAGCTTGGGCTTATGTCAGCAGAAAACGACTGAGAAGTTTTATTTTATTTCTGATTTTGTTGGTCCTATTGGCCGGAATTTCAGCCTGTTTGACTCTGATGAAGTCCAACAAAACAGTTGAAACCAATCTTTACAAATCACTCAACACATCTTTTTCTATTAAGAAGATAGAAAATGGGCAGACCTTCAAGTTGTCAGACCTAGCATCTGTAAGCAAGATTAAGGGACTGGAAAATGTCTCTCCTGAACTGGAGACGGTCGCAAAACTGAAAGACAAGGAAGCGGTGAGTGGTGAGCAGAGCGTGGAGCGTGATGATTTGTCAGCTGCAGACAAGAACTTGGTTAGCTTAACGGCTCTTGAGGATTCATCCAAGGATGTCACCTTTACCAGTTCAGCTTTCAATCTAAAAGAAGGGCGACATCTTCAAAAAGGGGATTCAAAGAAAATCCTGATCCACGAAGAGTTGGCTAAGAAGAACGGTCTTTCGCTTCATGACAAGATTCGCTTGGATGCTGGACAGTCAGAATCTGGAAAAGGACAGACAGTTGAGTTTGAAATTGTCGGCATCTTTTCTGGTAAAAAACAAGAGAAATTTACAGGCTTGTCTTCTGACTTCAGTGAGAATCAAGTCTTTACAGACTATGAAAGTAGCCAAAGCCTTTTGGGTAATGGTGAACCTCAAGTCACTGCAGCTCGCTTCTATGTAGAAAATCCTAAGGAAATGGACGGACTCATGAAGCAGGTAGAAAACTTGTCCTTAGAAAATCAAGGTTACCAAGTTGAGAAGGAAAATAAGGCCTTTGAACAAATCAAAGACTCAGTGGCAACCTTCCAAACCTTCCTAACCATCTTCCTTTATGGGATGTTGATAGCCGGAGCCGGAGCCTTAATTCTGGTCTTATCTCTCTGGTTGAGAGAAAGGGTCTATGAAGTGGGGATTTTACTGGCACTTGGAAAAGGCAAGAGCTCGATCTTCCTACAGTTCTGTTTAGAGGTAGTTTTGGTATCTCTCGGTGCTTTGCTTCCAGCATTTGCTGCAGGAAACACAATCACATCCTACCTACTCCAAACTCTACTAGCAAGTGGAGATCAGGCAGCTCTACAAGACACGCTAGCCAAAGCAAGTGGTCTATCAAGTAGTTTATTATCGTTTGCAGAATCCTATGTCTTTCTGCTGTTGATTAGTTGCCTATCTGTAGCCCTTTGTTTCCTATTCTTATTTAGAAAATCGCCGAAAGAAATTTTATCATCTATTAGTTAAGAAGGAGAAATCATGACTTTATTACAATTACAAGATGTTACCTACCGTTATAAGAACACTGCTGAAGCAGTCCTATATCAGATCAATTATAATTTTGAACCCGGGAAATTTTACAGTATTATTGGGGAGTCAGGAGCAGGAAAATCCACTCTCTTGTCCCTGCTTGCTGGTCTAGATAGTCCTGTTGAAGGTTCTATCCTTTTCCAAGGAGAGGACATTCGTAAGAAGGGATATTCTTACCATCGCATGCACCATATTTCCTTGGTCTTTCAAAATTATAACTTGATAGATTATCTTTCTCCACTGGAAAATATCCGCTTGGTCAATAAAAAGGCAAGCAAGGATACGCTCCTTGAGCTTGGTTTGGATGAAAGTCAGATCAAGCGGAATGTTCTCCAGTTATCAGGTGGTCAACAGCAACGTGTTGCCATTGCTCGTAGTTTGGTCTCAGAAGCTCCAGTTATTCTAGCGGATGAACCAACGGGAAATCTGGACCCTAAAACTGCTGGAGATATTGTCGAATTGCTAAAATCACTTGCCCAGAAAACAGGTAAATGTGTGATTGTCGTCACCCACAGTAAAGAAGTGGCACAAGCGTCAGATATTACACTTGAGTTGAAGGACAAGAAACTGACTGAAACTCGCAATACTACGAAATAATACGAGCTTTTTCTGTTCGAACTATAAAATAGAATAAAATCTAGAAAGGGAACCTATGTTACACAACGCATTTGCCTATGTTACAAGGAAGTTTTTCAAATCGATTGTCATCTTCCTGATTATTCTCCTCATGGCGAGCTTGAGTTTGGTTGGCTTGTCAATCAAGGGAGCTACTGCCAAGGCTTCTCAGGAGACCTTTAAAAATATCACCAATAGCTTCTCCATGCAAATCAATCGTCGCGTCAATCAAGGAACGCCACGTGGTGCTGGGAATATTAAGGGTGAGGATATCAAAAAAATCACCGAAAACAAGGCTATTGAGTCTTATGTTAAACGCATCAATGCCATTGGAGATTTGACTGGCTATGAACTCATCGAAACGCCAGATACCAAGAAAAATCTGACACCTGACCGTGCTAAACATTTTGGAAGTAGCTTGATGATTACAGGTGTCAATGACTCCTCTAAAGAAGACAAGTTTGTCTCTGGTTCTTATAAACTGGTTGAAGGAGAGCACTTAACAAACGACGACAAGGACAAGATCCTCCTGCACAAGGACTTGGCAGCCAAACACGGCTGGAAAGTCGGGGATAAGGTCAAACTAGACTCCAATATCTACGATGCAGACAATGAAAAAGGAGCCAAGGAAACAGTCGAAGTGACAATCAAGGGACTCTTTGATGGTCACAATAAGTCGGCAGTAACCTACTCACAAGAACTATACGAAAACACAGCTATCACAGACATTCACACTGCTGCAAAACTTTATGGATACACAGAAGACACAGCTATTTACGGGGACGCTACCTTCTTTGTAACAGCGGATAAGAACTTGGATGATGTTATGAAAGAGTTGAATGGTATCAGTGGTATCAACTGGAAGAGCTATACACTCGTTAAGAGCTCATCTAACTACCCAGCTCTTGAGCAATCCATCTCTGGTATGTACAAGATGGCCAATCTCCTCTTCTGGGGTAGCTTGAGTTTCTCAGTCCTTCTCCTTGCCCTCTTACTCAGCCTTTGGATCAATGCCCGTCGCAAGGAAGTGGGAATTCTCCTCTCTATCGGTCTTAAGCAGGCAAGTATCTTGGGTCAATTTATCACAGAATCCATCTTGATTGCCATCCCTGCTCTTGTTTCTGCTTATTTCTTAGCTAACTACACAGCACGTGCAATCGGAAATACTGTTCTTGCCAATGTTACTTCAGGTGTTGCCAAGCAAGCCAGCAAGGCTGCTCAAGCCTCTAACCTTGGTGGCGGTGCAGAGGTGGATGGCTTTAGCAAGACCTTGTCGAGCCTAGATATTTCTATTCAGACATCAGACTTTATCATCGTCTTTGTCCTTACCTTGGTTCTAGTGGTTCTCGTTATGGCGCTTGCTTCAAGCAATCTCCTTAGAAAACAACCAAAAGAGCTTCTGCTGGATAGTGAATAACAAACTTGCTACCTATTCTCCACTAAATGGGGTATAATATAGGTAGCATTTTTATCTATTTCATCTTGATAAGTCCTCTGTTTATCTGGATGAAACTGGGATAATTTACAAGAAATTTAAAGGAATGTGAAACGTTTTTCTATGAAAATTTTAATTGTAGAAGATGAAGAGATGATCCGTGAGGGGGTCAGTGATTATTTGACGGATTGTGGTTATGAAACCATTGAGGCGGCAGATGGGCAAGAAGCCTTAGAAAAATTTTCCAGCTATGAAGTAGCCTTGGTTTTACTGGATATCCAGATGCCCAAGCTCAATGGCCTGGAAGTTCTAGCTGAGATTCGTAAAACCAGTCAGGTTCCTGTCCTGATGCTGACCGCCTTTCAGGATGAGGAATACAAGATGAGTGCCTTTGCTTCGCTAGCAGATGGCTATCTGGAAAAACCTTTTTCTCTATCCCTCTTAAAAGTGAGGGTGGACGCGATTTTCAAGCGATACTACGATACGGGACGAATCTTCTCCTA
This sequence comes from Streptococcus mitis, assembly GCA_965245755.1. Taxonomy (GTDB): domain Bacteria; phylum Bacillota; class Bacilli; order Lactobacillales; family Streptococcaceae; genus Streptococcus; species Streptococcus mitis_DY. The sequence continues at coordinate 9,165 of CBDFAU010000031.1, forward strand.
TAAGGATACCCAAGTGGACTTTGAGAGCTACAGTGCCAGTCTATCAGGAGAGGAAGTAGCCATCAATGCCAAAGAGTTGGAAATTCTGGACTATCTGGTGAAAAATGAAGGCCGGGCCTTGACTCGTTCTCAGATAATCGATGCCGTCTGGAAAGCGACAGATGAGGTTCCCTTTGACCGTGTCATTGATGTCTATATCAAGGAACTGCGGAAAAAGTTAGACTTGGATTGCATCCTCACTGTGCGCAATGTTGGTTATAAATTGGAGCGAAAATGAAACGAACAGGTTTATTTACAAAGATATTCATCTACACCTTCTCGATTTTTAGTGTTCTAGTCATTTGTCTTCATTTAGCTATTTATTTTCTTTTTCCTTCGACTTATCTGAGTCATCGTCAGGAAACCATTGGTCAGAAAGCGACAGCCATTGCCCAGTCACTAGAAGGAAAGGTTAGGCAGAGTATCGAGCAAGTGTTAGACTTGTATTCCCAAACTAGTGATATCAAGGGGGCCGTTAAGGGCGAGATGACCGAGGACAAGTTAGAAGTCAAGGACAGCCTTCCTCTGGATACAGACCGCCAGACCACCTCTCTTTTTATCGAGGAGCGTGAGGTGACAACGCAGGACGGTGGCACCATGACTCTCCAGTTTCTAGCGTCCATGGATTTGCAAAAGGAAGCAGAGCAAATCAGTCTCCAGTTTCTTCCCTATACCTTGCTGGCATCCTTTCTGATTTCCCTCTTGGTGGCCTATATCTATGCTCGGACTATTGTTGCTCCGATATTGGAAATCAAGCGAGTGACCCGTCGGATGATGGAACTAGATACCCAAGTACGATTGCGCGTGGACTCTAAGGATGAGATTGGTGATCTCAAGGAACAAATCAATAGCCTTTACCAGCATCTTTTGACTGTTATTGCGGACTTGCATGACAAGAATGAAGCCATTCTCCAGCTTGAAAAGATGAAGGTCGAATTTTTGCGAGGGGCTTCTCATGAACTGAAAACACCCTTGGCTAGTTTGAAAATCCTGATCGAAAACATGAAAGAAAATGTCGGTCGTTATAAGGATAGAGACCACTATCTGGGAGTAGCCTTAGGAATTGTGGATGAGCTCAATCACCACGTTCTCCAGATACTTTCTCTCTCTTCTGTGCAGGAATTACGAGATGATAGGGAAGAAATTGATTTGCTCCAGATGACGCAAAGTCTAGTCAAGGATTATGCCTTGCTAGCCAAGGAAAGAGACCTCCAGATAGACAATAGTTTGACCCATCAGCAGGCTTATATAAACCCATCTGTGATGAAGTTGATCCTATCGAATCTCATCAGTAATGCTATCAAGCACTCCACTCCAGGTAGCTTGGTTCGTATCGGCGAGAGAGAAGGGGAACTCTTTATCGAGAATAGCTGTAGTCCTGAAGAACAAGAAAAACTGGCCCAGTCTTTTTCTGGCAATGCTAGTCGCAAGGCTAAGGGTTCGGGGATGGGGCTCTTTGTGGTCAAAAGTTTATTAGAACACGAGAAATTACCTTATCATTTTGAGATGCAAGATGATCGATTAACCTTCTTCATACGTTATCCCAAAGTCGCTCAAGACTAAGGAAAAGAAAGGGTTTACATTGATTGAGTTGGAAGAAATTCAATCTAAAGTATGGGAAAAACTAGCTTTTTTTATCAAAAAGTGATAAAATGAACAATGTAAATGGGATGTCCCAAAAAATATATAGGAGGCCTGACAAATGGCAATCGTTTCAGCAGAAAAATTTGTCCAAGCAGCTCGTGACAACGGTTATGCAGTTGGTGGATTTAACACAAACAACCTTGAGTGGACTCAAGCTATCTTGCGTGCAGCAGAAGCTAAAAAAGCTCCAGTTTTGATCCAAACTTCAATGGGTGCTGCTAAATACATGGGTGGTTACAAAGTTGCTCGCAACTTGATCGCTAACCTTGTTGAGTCAATGGGTATCACTGTACCAGTAGCTATCCACCTTGACCATGGTCACTACGAAGATGCACTTGAGTGTATCGAAGTTGGTTACACTTCAATCATGTTTGACGGTTCACACCTTCCAGTTGAAGAAAACCTTAAATTGGCTAAAGACGTTGTTGAAAAAGCACACGCTAAAGGTATCTCAGTAGAAGCTGAAGTTGGTACTATCGGTGGTGAAGAAGACGGTATCATCGGTAAAGGTGAATTGGCTCCAATCGAAGACGCTAAAGCAATGGTTGCAACTGGTATCGACTTCTTGGCAGCTGGTATCGGTAACATCCACGGTCCTTACCCAGCAAACTGGGAAGGTCTTGACCTTGACCACTTGAAGAAGTTGACAGAAGCTCTTCCAGGCTTCCCAATCGTATTGCACGGTGGTTCAGGTATCCCTGATGACCAAATCCAAGCAGCTATCAAACTTGGTGTTGCGAAAGTTAACGTTAACACTGAATGCCAAATCGCATTCGCTAACGCAACTCGTAAATTTGCTCGTGACTACGAAGCAAACGAAGCAGAATACGACAAGAAAAAACTCTTCGACCCACGTAAATTCTTGGCTGACGGTGTAAAAGCTATCCAAGCATCAGTTGAAGAACGTATCGACGTATTCGGTTCAGAAGGTAAAGC
>CBDFAU010000032.1:0-10794 GCA_965245755.1 Streptococcus mitis
CAATCAAGCTATCTGGCGCTCCCACACCCATCAAATAGCGAGGTTTGTTTTCAGGCAACAATTGGGTTGTAAAGTCCAAGACCGCATTCATCTCTTCGTGGGTTTCTCCCACTGCTAAGCCACCGATAGAGTAGCCTGGGAAATCCATGCTGACAAGGTCATGAGCCGATTGGCGACGCAGGTCTTCAAATCCAGCCCCCTGCACAATTCCAAATAACCCTTGGTCATGTGGACGACGGTGAGCCTTCAAACCACGCTCAGCCCAACGGCTTGTACGCTCGATTGATTTCTTAACGTAGTCGTATGGTTGATAAAACTGAGGACATTCGTCAAAGGACATCATAATATCTGAGCCTAGATTGTTCTGAATAGAAATGGCTTTTTCTGGTGACAAGAACATCTTAGAGCCATTGAGATGGTTTTTAAAAGTTACCCCTTCTTCTGTGATATTTCGGCTATCTGCTAGAGAATAAACCTGGAAACCACCACTATCTGTCAAGATAGGCTGGTCCCAATTCATGAACTTGTGGAGACCACCTGCGCGAGCGATGAGTTCATCTCCAGGACGAAGCCAGAGATGATAGGTGTTTGACAGGATAATTCCCGAACCCATCTCCTTCAATTCTTCAGGCGACTGAGTTTTGACAGTGGCTTGTGTCCCAACTGGCATAAACATAGGTGTTGGGAAGGTGCCATGGGGAGTGATGATTTCCCCCAGGCGAGCTCCTGTGTGTTTTTCTTTCTTAATCAAACGATATTTGATTGGTGAATCTGACATTTTTTACCTCCGAAGCTGGGAAAGACAGTCCCAGTTCATACTTTGTGCCCAAGGGCATACTGTATGATTTTATCAAAAAAAGCTGGAACTGTCACGAACTATGGTATAATGAGAGAATGAAATACCCAAAAATTGATTTAAAAACCATTCGTCTGCAGGCCAGACAATTTCAGGCTGAAAATCCCCGACTCTTTCTCGTCTATCTCTTACCTAGCATGCTGGTCATTTTGTCTGGCTTCCTCAATCCCTTAGAGCGTATCAACGAGTCTATTTTAGAACAACCCTTTTTAAGCGTACTTAGTCATGTATTCCAAGCCTACCTTTTTCCACTATTAGTCTCCTTTATTGGAACAATACTTCTAACCAGTTCCGTCTATACAACGCTGAAACTCATCAAGAACTCAGATACAGAACTATCCGTCAAAAATAGTCTCACTCTCTTTAACGAAGAGCACTTTTCACAAACCTTTTTGACTCTCCTTCTCAAACGTTTCTATCTCTTCTTATGGAGCATTCCTAGTTTGCTTGGAATTTACTTCCTTTTTTACAGTAGCTTTCTTGCAAAGAAATTCGTTGCCCTTCATCCTGAGTTTCCCAATCTGGATCTTACGTCAATTGAAACCGAGCGTTTCCTCATGACATTTGGTCTCTACTTTCTAGCAAGTATCCTCTTGATGATTGTCGGAAATAGTCTCTATATTCCACAATACTATGCCTATTCACAGGTAGAATTTCTCCTCTGTGATACTCTAGATTTAGGACAAGCCAAACCAGGGCAAATCCTTAAGACCAGCCGTTTCTTAATGAAAGGTTACAAATTTCAGCGCTTTGTCCTAGACTTACAACTCCTTCCTTGGTATTTCCTCAATTGGATTACCTTTGGGATTGCTAGTTTCTCACTCCTACCCTACATTCAAATCAATAAAATAATTTTTTACCGAGCAGTACTGGCTCGAAAACGTCCAAAAGCTTGAAGGTGGCCCCTCAAGCTTTTTTCTATCAATGAGTTTCTCCACCTACCAACTTGAGGTCCTCATCTCCATGTTCGATAATGGCTCCGATTGCCGCTTCTATCCCTCGCCTAATATCCACTAAACTCATAGCTGGAGTAGTCGGTCTATTCACCACCTGTTCCATCATATAAGGAATATGCATAAACCCTGCCTTAACATGTGGAAATTTCTTTTCTACCAAATAGAGGGCCTGATACATCAAATGATTGCAGACAAAAGTCCCTGCCGTATTGGAAACAGAGGCCGGCAAGCCCTCTTTTTTTATAGCTTGAACCATCGCTTTAATCGGCAGACTGCTAAAGTAGGCCGAAGCACCATCTGGGCGAATGGGAAGGTCAATCGGTTGATTGCCTTCATTATCTGGTATGCGTGCATCGTCCTGATTAATGGCCACTCGTTCAGGCGTCAAACTAGATCTTCCACCTGCTTGGCCAATACAAAGGATAAAGTCAGGTTGATAACGGTTCATTTCTTCTTCCAATACTTGGGCTGATTTGTGAAAGACTGTTGGCACTTCTAGCCAACGGATCTCAGCACCATTAATTTCAGCTGGTAAACCTTTAACAGCCTCCAAGGCTGGATTGACCTTTTCCCCTCCAAATGGCTCAAAACCTGTCACTAATACTTTCATTTCTAACTCCTCAAAACAAATTCAATGAGATTTTTTCTTAAAAACAAGTATAACATATTTCCCTTATTCTGGAGTGAAAAAGACTAGCGAGACTAGGATTGACCTTTGAACTTATTTAAAGAGAAAAATGCTAATCAAGGCCAAAATAGCTGGTCCACCTTGCTTCAAAATAATTTTCTTATCTGCTGTGAGAGAGCCATAAGCCGCAGCACCAAACACAAATAAAACAAAAATAGTCACAATTTCTAAATTCTGTGAGAAATAAATGCCATACAGGAGAAAGACTCCTAGTAGAGCATTATAAATCCCTTGATTTTTAAACAATGAGCTTACCGACGGACGAGCCAGTTCTTCCTTTTCCATGTTAAAGACACGACTAGTCGCTTCTGATTGCGTTGCAATACTTTCCAAATAAAAAATGTAAAAATGCTCCAAAGCAACAATCGTTGCTAAAATGATTGTAATAATTGACATCTATTTCTCCTTAAATTTCTATATTTTCAATACCCAAAACCAATTTATTTAATAAACGGCTGAGTTCTGTTCTCTCAGACTCTGTTAAGATACTTTCCATCGCTTCCTTAACCCTGACATGATTCAGAGGTGGATTCACCACTAACTGCTCCTTGGCATACTTCGTAGCCTCTACCAACACTTCCCGCTGATTTTCAGGATTACGATGACGCTCCACCAAACCTTCCTTTTCCAAAATCTTGAAATGTCGTGTCAAAGCAGCCTGATCAATCTTCAAACGCTCCTGAACCGCCATTTGATTACAGGGAGAATTCTCCAATAAAAACAGTAAAATCTGATACCGTGTCAAACTAATCCCAAGTCTTTTTTCAAACAATTGCGTACTCGCTTGCTCAGACAAGCGGAGTTGATAAAGCAGATCTTGAATCTCTATCATTTCTTTTCTCTTTTCGATTGATTCATCAATAATTGACTAATCAAGTATAATATAAATTAAAATAGATTGCAAGAATGTTGCTTGAATTATTACAAGATGCTAACTTTCCATTTTCCATTCATATTGATACTCAATGAAAATCAAAGAGCAAACTAGAAGGCTATCCACAACCTCAAAACAATGTTTTGAGGTTGTGGATAGAACTGACGAAGTCAGTAACCACACCTACGGCAAGGCGAAACTGACGTGGTTTGAAGAGATTTTCGAAGAGTATGACAAAGAAAAAACGAACGAGACTCGCTTCCTATCATGAAAGCTAGATCTCATTCGTCAAAATGATATTACAAAGTCTGGTTTATCCATTCATTGAAACATGAACGTGATCATAGTGATTTTCTGTCACGCTACCACGGTCTGGCATTGGGTTCCAAGTATTAGCTGGCCCATATTTGCTATCGAATGGAGCATAGAAACGTTGTTTCCAAATAATGTAACTAATTCCACGGCTGGCCATGTTTTGAATAGCGTATTCCGCAATCTTATCCCCTAGTTCTGAGCTTTCTGGCACCATAAAATCGATAGCCAAACCTTTTCCGTGATCTCCACTATCTCCTGGACGGTAACCACTAAAGGATGTGATGCCAAACAAGTTGGCAATCTCTTCTTTAAAGGCAGCTGTTTGTGGTTGAAGACCTGCATTTTCAGATTTCGCTACCGCAAGTCCAGCATAATCTGGAGCTGCTGGAGCTGCGTAAGTTGCTGAAGTTGTTTTCGTCTCTTCTGGTTGATAAGTAGAAACTGCTGTTGTAGCTTCATTTGATGAGGCTTCTTTTACTTCTTCTGAACTTGTTGTAGTTGTTTCGGTTGCTTTTTCTTCTACTGGCGTTGTAGTTGCTTCCACTACTGATTCAGCTTGAGGGCTTGCTTGTATTTCATGCTTATCAGCTGGAGTCGTTGCCTGAGGAGCTGCCTCTGCAACTGCACTACTTGTTTCGGCTGTTTGCTCCTCTGAGACAGAAGTCTCTGTAGATGGTGCCACTTCTTCTACAGTAGCAACTGTCTCTGCAACTTCTGAATTTGTTGCTACTTCTTTTGTACTTGTATTTTCTACCTCTTTTGGCGCTTCTGCAATCGGTTGAGAAAGGTCTGCAACCTGAACAGTTTGATCATCAACCGTCACTTGATTGGTTGTCAAATCTGCTGTCGCAGTTGTCACTTCTTCACTAGAAGTCGCTTGAGGTGTTTGGATTTCAACTTCCGTTATTTCTTCTGCTTCATTGACAGTCGTTGTCAAAACAGTTTCTGGGAAAATCAAGTCCATATTCGTGATTTTATTCAAATTCGCAAGAACTGTGACATCTACACCCAAGGCTTCTGCAATGGTGCTCAAGGTATCACCATACTGAACGGTATAACTTGTTTTGTTATCCGTTTTAGTCAAATCATTTTGAATTTGCTCAACACTACGTGCAGTCCAAAGAACTTCTTCTGCTTGAGTTGCCAATACCGGGGCAAATGACAGAGCTACTGTTGAGGCTAATAATATTCTTTTCTTCATTCTTTCAAATTCCTTTCAAATGAGTACCTGTCTATCATAACATAAAAAATGCTGAAAAAAAGCCCTCTCGGGCCTATTTAACAGAACTGTCTATTCTTTGTAACAAACTCGATTACTTGAAATAGTTTGTTAGGTCTCTGTCACAAAACTGACACAATTTTTTTATTACTTAACCTTAAAAATAAGAGGAATATCTGCTAACGCTTGAATCCTGTAATTGCCTTCATAAGTCGACTCTAAAAAGTTGATGCTTTGAATTCCACTATTCTGGGCAAATTCCACATCCAGAGTCCGGTCCCCTATATAATAGGTGTTATCAGGATTCAGCTGATACTTGTCTATCAGATAGGTAGCCGCTTCTGAACTAGGTTTACGCGCAAAGCCACTCTGACTTGTTAAAATCTCTGTAAAATAAGATTCCAAATCCAAATCTCTGAGAATGGTAAGAGCATTGTCTCCCTTATGAGTGTAAACAAACTGCTGAATTCCTGATTCCTCTGCCCAAGCTAGCACATCACGCGCACCTGGCATCAAAACTACCTGAGCATTCTTCTCAGCCAGACTCTGTGAACGCACCTGATTTAGCATTTCCACATCCAGCTTTCTCTCTTCTGCCACCTGCACAAGTAAATCCTGCACAGAATACTTGAGGATAAACTCTCTCACCTTCTCCTTATCATAAGGAATAGCAAACTGAGCAAAAGTTTCCTCAATCCCTGATAAAATCGCTTCATAAGAGTCCAATAAAGTCCCGTCTAAATCCCAAATAAAAGCTGTTTTTTGCATTTCCTATCCTTTCAAGCTCATATAACGCTGGTAACGGTAACGTAGAAATAACCAACGAAAACCATTATCCAAAAGGGTTCCGGCCCAAATACCGGGCAAGCCCCAACCAAGTACAATCCCCATAAGATATCCTGTTCCAATGCGGATACACCACATTCCTATACTTGTCGCATAAAAGGGAAGCCGAGCATTGCCCAACCCCTGCCAGACTGCTGTATAGATGACTGTTCCTATCGTCATAGGAGTACCAAGTAGTGAAAAAAGTGTTACTAGAACACTAGCTTCCACCGCTAGAGAATCAGTCGTATAGAGATGAGTTAGTGGTATACCCAAAGCATAGATACTGAAGGTCAAGGGTAACATGAGAAGCAGAGAAAGCCAAAAGGTTTGCTTGCTCAAACTAGCTACTCTTTCCCAATTATCCTCTCCAACTGCTCGGGCCACCAGCATGACCGTTGCAGTAGCGACGCCAAAGGCAGGCATGTAGTTAAACTGGGTCAAGACTTCTCCGATTGCATTTCCAGCCACTGCCTCCGTTCCAAAAGACACAACCAAGGCAATGATCACGACATCTCCAGCCCGCATCATCAGCCGCTCTCCAGCTGCTGGTATTGCCAAAGTCAGTAAGTCTTTATCCAGTCCAAAAGTTGGTTTCGCATAAGGAAGTTTTAATTGTAACCATAAAATCACAAGACTTACCAAACGAGACAGAATTGTCCCCCAAGCAACACCGGCTATCCCCATATCCAGAACAAAAATAGCTAGACTGGAAAAGAGAATATTCAAAGCATTTGACAAGAGACTGACATAAAGAGGCAGACGTGGATTATGCGTTGCACGAATCAAAGCTCCCATACTAGTCATTAAACCTAAGAGAACAATCGATCCGCCTACCAAAGATAGATAGAGTCCACCACTCTCAGCTACATCTCTCTCCGTCCCCAAAAGTCCTATTATTTCTTTCCCAGCAAAGATGGACAAAAATCCTAAAAGGAAACTTAAGAGTAAGGTAATCTTCAAAGCCTCAGTCACATGATAGGCTAGCATAGATTGATCCTTCTGCCCCAAACTTTTTGAAATAACACTGGAAATAGCAGCTCCCAGAGCGATGAAAATCGCTTGGTAGATCGTGATAATATTGCCAGCTACTGATACACCCGAAATAGCTATCAAGCCCAAGTGGGCTACCAAGTAACTATCCACCATCCCCATGAGCATCTGCAAAAAGTTTTCGCCCATAGCTGGTAAGGCAATATTAAGAATATCTTTATTTTTCTTAAACAATCCTTCCTCCTGATGAAAAGAAACTCAGTTGGTTTCCCAACCGAGTTTACTCCCTCTGTCTTAAAGTCCTAGATAAGCCTCAACCGCTACTTGCATGTCTGTTGCTGCAACAGTTGTCTTATGACGAACAGGAGCTGTTTCAAGCCCGTCAACTGCTGGCGGCACTGCCACTCCTGAAATATCATGTAATTGAGCCAAGGCTTCAAAGTCGCCAAGCCCTGATTTTCCAGTTACAGCTTCTACTGCAACCACTGGGAACTTGTAGGGACTCGCTGTTGAAGCAATCACTGTCTTAGTCGCATCGCCAGTAGCCACTTGGTATTTCTTATAAACTGCCGAGGCAACTGCTGTATGAGGATCCTCAATATAAGAGTCTGACTCATAAACACGCTTGATTTCTGCCGCTGTTTCTTCCTCAGTAGCATATTCAGCCGCAAAGAGATCAAGAATCTCTGCATCAAAATTAGTCAACTCATATTGACCTTGTGTATTCAAAGCATTCATGAGTTCAGCTGTTTTAACCGCATCATTACCCAAAAGATGGAAAATGAGACGCTCCAAGTTTGAAGATACCAAGATATCCATAGATGGGCTAGTTGTTACCTTAAACTCACGTTTCTTATCGTAAACACGTGTCTTGAAGAAGTCTGTCAAAACATTGTTATCATTTGAAGCACAGATTAATTTACCAACTGGTAGGCCAATTTGCTTAGCATAAAAGGCAGCCAAGATATTTCCAAAGTTTCCTGTTGGTACTGTAAAGTTGACCTTATCACCAGCCACAATCTCACCAGTCTTGACCAACTGAGCATAGGCATAAACATAATAAACAATCTGTGGCACCAAACGGCCAATATTCATAGAGTTAGCCGATGAAAATTGCAACTTGTTGGCTGCCAACTTCTCACGAAGGGCTACATCGTTAAACATATGTTTGACGCTAGTTTGCGCATCGTCAAAGTTACCATCAATAGCAATAACATGAGTATTGTCACCAGTTTGAGTGGTCATTTGCAACTCTTGTACCTTGCTGACACCATCCTTTGGATAAAAAACGATAATCTCAGTACCAGGTACATCCGCAAACCCTGCCATAGCAGCTTTCCCAGTATCACCAGATGTCGCTGTTAAGATGACAATCTTGTTCTCCAAACCATCCTTCTTAGCAGCTGTTGTCATAAAGTATGGCAAAATAGACAAGGCCATATCCTTAAAAGCAATTGTTGAACCATGGAAAAGTTCCAAGTTATATTGCCCGTCTAATTTCACTAATGGTGCGATAGCTGGAGTATCAAACTTGCTATCGTAGGCATTGTTGATACAGTAGTCCAACTCTTCAGCTGTAAAGTCATCTAAAAATGCTGACAAAACAATCTTAGCAACTTCCTGATAAGAAGCATCTTTCAATTTGTCAAAGTCCAAATCTACCTTTGGATAAGTAACCGGTGTAAATAAACCACCGTCCGTCGCCAAACCTTGCAAAATAGCTTGGCTAGCAGTTACTGTATTGTTGGCATCACGCGTTGATTGATAAACTAATGTCATTACTCTCTATCCTTTATCTATAGTCTCATCCATTATATCATGATTTTTCAGAAAATTCTCCTTTTACAAGAGAAATTATAGGCTCAATTCTTCTTTCAAAGGCTGTAAGTAGGTCATTTCTTGCTTATTTCTCATCTCCAGTCCTTCCTCGGCTAGCAGGAGTAAGTCTTTGGAAATTTCAATAATCGCAGTTTCTTCCTCATCTGTAAGCTTCTTCTTAGAAAATTGTCGTCTTAAAAACTTATAATTTTTCCCAAATTCTTTAAAGAAAAGCGCTGCTTCTAAGTAAGCTTCTAACTTATCTAAATTAACCAACAATCCCAAGTGAAAAGCTGCTGAAGCGAAGGTTCTATCTAGAGGTTGAGTACACACACTACGAAACTCAACTGTTCCGCGAGTCGTTAAGTCTTGGTACTGATAACTACGATGGGTTTCAAAATCCTTCTCTTGAGGATAAATAATAATCTCATCCCCATTAAGCGCATATGCTTGGATTTCAGGTATAGCCAAATAGTCCCTAGCCTGAATCGGATAAAAATAATAGGTTTGTCCATCACGTTCCGCAGTAAAAATTGCAGAATGATCTAGATAATCAAAAAAATCATCCTCATCTTTAAAGAGACTAGCATTGACACCAACATTCTCTGGATAGATACCATGCATAGATTCTTCCCAGAAAATATCTCTTGAGATTTTTGTATCCCAATCTGCACCTGTAAACTCAGAGTTTGCAAATAAATAAGCCTTCACTGCTTCAATTTGGGTAAAAGCATTAATTACCCGTAAATAGTTAGACTTTGAAACATCTAACTGAACCTGACTCCCACAGATAAAAGCACCATATTCAGGGAATTGATGTAAGTCTGACTCAGTCACATTCCTACTCAAACTCAAATAGTCTATCAACATTTGATAACGTGGATAAGCAACTGGACAATTCTTATTTTTATCCCAGTTAGGATGAATGCCACAGCCAACAATAGCATGATTTGATTCAGCTAACTTCTTCTGGATTGCTTCCATATAAATACTAAAACGTTCTTCAACTTCTTGTATCGTTTCAGCCTTACCAAATGCAAACTCTATCGTGGTATAGGAAACTTCAAATAAAATAGCATCCTGACTTACTGGATCAACTAACTGAATAGGATTTCCAAAATCATCAACCTTTTCTACAGTTAAATCCAAAGCAGAAACTAAATATCGGAATAAGTGCTTGATAACTTCAACATCTGTAGCATCCCCTTCTAAATTTGTAACAGGATATTCCAGCTCAATCCCGACAAACAATTCAGGATTTTCTTTAATATTTTTCAAATACCGATGTTTTAATAAATCGATAGAACGAGACATACTTCCCTACACTTTCATAATCTAAATAAAATTTAAATAACTATTATTATAGCAAAAATAATATAAAAAAGGAACGAAGATTTACAACGTTCCTTAACTCTATACTATACCGGCGGCCGGGGTCGAACCGGCACGTCCTTGCGGACACTGGATTTTGAGTCCAGCGCGTCTGCCAATTCCGCCACGCCGGCAAATAGTAACTGGGGTAGCTGGATTCGAACCAACGCATGAGGGAGTCAAAGTCCCTTGCCTTACCGCTTGGCTATACCCCAATAATATAAAATAGGCGAGTGATGGGGATCGAACCCACGCATGCCAGAGCCACAATCTGGTGTGTTAACCACTTCACCACACCCGCCATAATTTTATTAACACGGGCAGTAGGAATTGAACCCACACTGAAGGTTTTGGAGACCTTAGTTCTACCTTTAAACTATGCCCGTAACTAAAATAATGGAAGGGGAGGGATTCGAACCCCCGAACCCGAAGGAGCGGATTTACAGTCCGCCGCGTTTAGCCTCTTCGCTACCCTTCCGAAAAATATATAATGGCGCGAGACGGAATCGAACCGCCGACACATGGAGCTTCAATCCATTGCTCTACCAACTGAGCTACCGAGCCTTATTGCGGGAGCAGGATTTGAACCTACGACCTTCGGGTTATGAGCCCGACGAGCTACCGAGCTGCTCCATCCCGCGTTAATACAAAAGGAGGATGTGGGATTCGAACCCACGCACGCTTTTACACGCCTGACGGTTTTCAAGACCGTTCCCTTCAGCCGGACTTGGGTAATCCTCCAAAATAGTCCGTACGGGATTCGAACCCGTGTTACCGCCGTGAAAAGGCGGTGTCTTAACCCCTTGACCAACGGACCAAACTTTATGGGCACGAGTGGACTCGAACCACCGACCTCACGCTTATCAGGCGTGCGCTCTA
>CBDFAU010000033.1:0-10133 GCA_965245755.1 Streptococcus mitis
TATATATGTGACTGACTTCGTCAGTCTTATCTACAACCTCAAAACAGTGTTTTGAGCAGCCTGCGGCTAGTTTGCTCTTTGATTTTCATTGAGTATAACACAAAAGGTAGCCCACCAGCTACCTTTTTCTTATGCTTCCTCAATCAAGCGTGTATGTTCTCTCTTGATGCAACGATTCATCACGATATCATCACATCCACCAGCACGCAAGATCTCTTCCGCTTCCAGACTTTCAAGTCCTAGCTGTGCCCAAAAAATCTTGGCATCAACCTTGAGAAAATCACGCGCCACATCTGGCAAAAACTCACTGCGCCGGTAAACATTAACAATATCTACAGGAAAAGGAATCTCTGCTAGGCTAGCATAAGCCTTTTCACCCAAAATTTCACCACCTGCCACCTTGGGATTGACTGGGATGATTTTATAACCCCGAGCCTGCATTTCCTTGGTTACTCGATTGCTGGGCGTTTCCTCACGGTCTGACAAACCTACCACAGCAAGGGTTTTACTCGTTGCGAGATACTGACGAATCACACCATCACTTGGATTGATAAATTCTTGACTCATAGAAATCCTCCTTTTTCATCAGTATAGCATATTTTGAAAAGGCTTGCAGATTTTGGCTACAAAAAAGCTCCTAGCAGTTCACTTCTGCTAGGAGTATGTTTTATTCTAAGTGAAAACTTAAATCTTTTTCTCAATACTGAAAAGTGGAGAAAGTGGGCGTTTTTCATGGATACGGACGATAGCATCCCCTAGGAGATGAGCGATTGAAATTTGCTCAATCTTATCAATCAGACGCTCTTCTGGCAGATAGATGGTATCCAAAACAACCAATTTCTTAATAGCTGAATTTTGGATATTGTCCATAGCAGGACCAGAAAGAACTGGGTGTGTACAGCTTGCATAGACTTCAACAGCACCAGCTTCTGCAAGGGCATCCGCTGCATGGCAAATCGTACCAGCAGTATCAATCATATCATCAATCAAGATACAAGTCTTACCTTCAACCTTACCGATGATGTTCATAACTTCACTAGTATTCATCTTATCAACGCTACGACGTTTATCAATAATAGCGATAGATGTTTTCAAAAATTCTGCCAACTTACGGGCACGAGTCACCCCTCCATGGTCTGGGCTGACAACCACATAGTCAGAACCAACCATGCCACGACGCTCAAAATAATCCGCAATCAGAGGAGCTCCCATCAAGTGATCCACAGGAATATCAAAGAATCCCTGAATCTGTGCAGCATGCAAGTCGATTGTCAACAAACGATCCACTCCAGCTACTTCAAGCATATTTGCGACAAGTTTTGAAGTGATTGGCTCACGCGCTCTCGCCTTTCTATCCTGACGTGCATACCCATAGTAAGGCATGACAACATTGACAGATTCTGCACTCGCACGCTTCAAAGCATCCACCATAATCAAAATTTCAAGCAGATTGTCATTTACAGGCGAACTAGTTGATTGTAAGATAAAGACGTGTTTCCCACGGATTGATTCTTCGATGTTGACCTGAATCTCTCCATCTGAAAATTGGCGAACACTTGATTTCCCCAACTCTATCCCAATCTCCTGCGCCACACGTTCTGCCAATTCTTGATTAGAAGAAAGGGCAAACAGCTTTAAATCAGAAAAAGACATGATTTCCTCCGGTATATATGTATCACTTGTGCTTTTCACAAGATTTTCCATCTACCATTGTAGCGCTTTTTGCACTATTTTTCAATCAAAAATAAAAGAAGGGCACCATATTTGTACCCTTGCCATCAGTCTTTTGAGAAATATTCTAGTTCATCAACTCATTGTGCTTCTCAACAAAGCGATAAGCCTGATAAAAACCATAGAGAGTAATAGCCGTAACCACTGGAATCGCTAACGGCAACTCTGTCTCCAATTCTACAAAAGGAGAGTTAAACAAGAAATGAGTTCCCAAGGCTAAACCTAGGAAAATAAGGCCCTGTTTCTTGCCAATCTTTTGTCCTTTATAGGCTCTGTAAAGCAAGTAAACACCTACTACAGCCAGACCTGAAAAAGTCCAGTGAGAGGCAATTCCTGAGATGATACGCTCTAAAATTCTCGAAATAGTAAAGTCAAATCCCTCTGGCAAATCCGTACGGATATAACCAATATCCTCAATCATTTGGAACCCCAAACCAGAAGCAATTCCTAGTAAAAACAAAGATTTTAACTTTCGCACAGGAATCAAAGCTAAAACAAAGACAAGTGGCAACAATTTCAAGGGTTCTTCTACCAAAGGAGCCACAATAGCACTTTCAAAAGCATTTAAAAATGCACTATCTGGGAAAAGAACGCCCAGCAAATCATGGATATAGGTATTAGCAAAGCTAGACAACCAGCCTGAAAGGAACATCCCACCCAATAAAGACAAGATCAAGGCGTTCTTTGGCAATTCCCATTTTTTCCCAATACGGAAAAGGAAATAAAGAGCTGGAATCATGTAAAAGAGAGCTAGAAAGATAGAAACTCCCATTAGTCCATATTCCGCACCTGACATCGAACCGTCCGTATAGTAGATGGTTTCATACTGTACACCAATACATAGCAATAAGATAAAAATAAATAAAATACTGTTTTTCTTCATACACTTTCTTTCTAAATGAAGTATTTATAATTCTACGACTGTCATACTTCCTGTATCCACATCGTAAATGGCACCAGAGATTATCACATCATCTGGTATTAAGGGAGACTCGATAAGGAGTTGCATATCCTCACGTACACTCTCCTCTATATCTTGGAAAGGCAAGAAATCTTGGTCTGACACATCGACACCTAGTTCCTCTTTTAAATACTCCTGAAAAGGTCCATTTTCAAAGGTCTGAGCACCACAGTCTGTATGGTGCAACACCACGATCTCTCTTGTCCCCATCTGTTGCTGGGAAATAACTAGCGAACGAATCATGTCCTCAGTCACTCGACCACCTGCATTCCGCAAGATATGAGCATCCCCAAGTGCCAATCCCAAAGCTTGCGCAACGTGCAGACGAGAGTCCATACAGGTCACAATGGCTACTCTGGTTTTGGGTTTAAGTGGCAGATTTAACTGCCCATGTAGGGCAACATAAGCCTGATTGGCTTGCATAAACTGTTCAAAATACGACACGATTCCCTCCTTGAAAATTTGATAGTCAAATATTTCTCCTATCTTATCATTTTTAAGAGGATTTGTCACAGATTAAGCAAAAACCTTTTTCAAAACTTCCTGAATCGTTGTCACGCCAATGACCTGAATTTCCTTAGGCGGAGTAATTCCTGTCAAAGAATTCTTCGGTACATAAATCTTGGTAAATCCCAGCTTAGCGGCTTCGTTGATACGCTGCTCGATACGATTCACACGCCGAATTTCTCCTGTCAAGCCCAGTTCTCCCACAAAACATTCCTGAGGATTGGTTGGCTTGTCCTTGTAGCTCGAAGCAATGGCAACTGCAACAGCCAAGTCAATGGCAGGTTCATCCAATTTGACACCGCCAGCAGATTTGAGATAAGCATCTTGATTTTGCAAGAGAAGCCCTGCCCGCTTTTCCAAAACAGCCATAATCAGACTCGCACGATTAAAATCAAGTCCTGTCGTCGTACGCTTAGCATTTCCAAACATAGTCGGTGTTACCAAAGCTTGAACCTCCGCCAAAATCGGACGCGTCCCTTCCATGGTCACAACGATTGACGAACCAGTCGCCCCATCCAAACGCTCTTCTAGGAAAACTTGACTCGGATTGAGTACCTCAACCAATCCGCCCGACTGCATCTCAAAAATCCCAATCTCATTAGTGGAACCAAAACGGTTTTTGACCGCTCTTAAAATACGGAAGGTATGGTGGCGCTCCCCTTCAAAGTAAAGCACCGTATCCACCATATGCTCTAGCATACGAGGACCAGCCAAGGTTCCTTCCTTGGTCACATGACCTACGATAAAGATGGCAATGTTATTGGTCTTGGCCAGTTGCATAAGCTCAGCCGTCACCTCACGCACTTGAGAAACAGATCCCTGCACCCCTGAAATCTCAGGAGACATAATGGTTTGAATTGAGTCAATAATGAGGAAGTCTGGCTGGATGCGCTCCACCTCAGCTCGAACACTCTGCATATTGGTCTCTGCATAGAGATAAAACTCGCTATCAATATCTCCCAAACGCTCTGCACGTAATTTAATCTGCTGGGCAGACTCCTCCCCACTGACGTAGAGAACAGTCCCCACTTGAGACAACTGGGTTGAGACTTGTAAGAGAAGGGTTGATTTCCCAATCCCAGGATCCCCACCGATGAGGACGAGACTTCCTGGTACCACTCCGCCTCCAAGTACACGGTTGAATTCCTCCATCTCCGTCTTGGTTCGATTGACGTTGATTGAAGTCACCTCAGCCAGTTTCATGGGCTTGGTTTTCTCACCTGTCAAGGACACACGCGCATTCTTGACCTCGGCAACCTCAACCTCTTCTACAAAAGAAGACCAAGACCCACAGTTGGGACAGCGCCCTAAATACTTGGGGGAATTATATTCACAATTTTGACACACAAATGTCGCCTTTTTCTTTGCGATAATAAACCTCTTTCTATATCTCTATCTCACATTCAATCACTTGGCAAAAATCAATCTTCTCATTTGGCACAAACTGACGCATGAGCATTCCGTGAGTTACAATGATAATAGTTTTATAATTTTTATATTTTTCCAAAGTTCTTAAAAAACGATGACGCATCTCCAGAGCAGTTTCATAGCGATAAGGAGAATCTTCAGGTAAACCTCCTTGATGTTTTAGATAATATTCATGAGCTACCAATACACTAGTTAAATCAGAGTTAGTACTATCTAAGTCTGGACGCCACTCATGAAAAAACGGCTCCACAAATAAGTCCAATCCTGTTTCAACCGCTATATAATGGGCTGTTTCTAAAGCTCTCGTCACAGACGATGAAATAATAATCTCTGCCTTTCCAAAACATGCAGTTTTAGCAACTTCTTTTGCCAGACTGCGACCTTTTCCTGTCAATGGTGCTAAATCACGACCAAAACCACTATAGAGTTGCGGATTTTCAAGTTTATCAAGCATACTATAATCTGGCTCTCCATGACGTACAAAGATAATCTTCATTCTAGTGCCCAGTCGATCCAAATCCACCAGTCCGCACGCCGTCAGCTGCATCTCCATCTGCAATTAAGAAAGGAGCAAAGACAGCTTGGACAACACGTTCTCCAACTTCAAGAACAACCTCTTGGTCTGTGATATTCTTCATCTGAGCAAAAATATGCCCTTCATTCCCAGGATTTCCATAATAATCTCCATCAATGACCCCAACTGAATTAATTAAAACCAAGCCCTTTTTACGAGGGTTTGAAGAACGATCATAGAGGTAGAGAACCTCAGTCGGCTGCATATAAGCCTTAACCCCTGTCGGAACCAAGACAATCTCTCCTGGTGCAATAACCGTACGTACAGCAACCTTTAAGTCGTAACCAGCGGCATGCGCTGTCTCACGCTTTGGCAATAAATTTTCATCTGTAAAACTAGAAACCAATTCAAAACCACGAATTTTCATCATCTTCTCTTTTCTATTATCATTTATTCTAGATTATTCTATCTTATTTATTCGGAAAAAGCACGAAAAAAAGAGCACACAATTCAAATCGCTTAGGGCTGCTGGATTCCTCCCCTGACCCGCTTCACGCAGAACTGTTGCTCCACTATTTATTATATCACATTCCTATTCATTTTAAAAGCAAAATTATTTTTTCCGTCTATTTCTAAAAAACTCCTGCATAATAGCTGCGCATTCATCTTCCAAAATTCCCGTTTCAACCTCCACACGATGATTGAGACGCTCATCTGTCAAGATATCGTACAAACTCCCAGCAGCGCCAAATTTCTGGTTTTTAGCCCCATAGACCACGTTTGGAATACGGGCGAGTCCAATCGCCCCACTACACATGACACAAGGCTCAATGGTCACAAAAAGCGTGCAATCCAGCAAGCGCCAGCTCTCCTCACTCAGGTTCGCATTCTCTATGGCCATAATCTCCGCATGCATAACCGCTCGCCGCAGTTCCTCACGCGCATTATGCCCACGGCCAATGATTTCTCCGTCCTTGACAATCACACAACCAATTGGAATTTCATCGTGTTCAAGAGCAATCTCAGCCTCTCTCAAAGCCTCCCTCATAAAGACTTCTTTTTCTTCAACTGTATAATTCATCAATTTCCCTTTTCCTACTTATCGATTTTATTATTATATCATGAATCCCAAGACAAAAAAAGCCACCAAATGCGGTGACTTTATAGGGAGATTATTATGAAAAAGAAAAGTTTAGGATATTTGTTACAACAAGTTAGGAGGTCTTCTTGTAACTGTCTATAGTATACCCGACCTATCTTAAACAAATCTTAAAAATCTCTTAGGACCAAACACTTTCTAAAATATTTGTTTGTTCACGACCAGGACCTACTGAGAAAGTAGAAATACGAACGCCAACCAATTCACTCACACGACGAACATAGTTACGCGCATTCTCAGGAAGATCTTCCAAATTACGAACTCCAGTAATATCTTCTGACCAACCTGGCAACTCTTCATAGATAGGCTTGCAACGTTTCAATTGCTCAAGACTAGCTGGATAATAGTCAATACGTTGACCATCAAGATCATAGGCCACACAGATTTTCACAGTATCTAAACCACTCAAAACATCGATAGAGTTCAATGAAAGATTAGTAATACCAGAAACACGACGACTATGACGCATCACAACTGAGTCAAACCAACCCACACGACGTGGACGACCAGTTGTTGTACCATATTCATGACCGACTTCACGGATACGTTCTCCCACTTCATCAAACAACTCAGTTGGGAAAGGACCGTCTCCTACACGACTCGTATAGGCTTTACATACACCAACAACCTTGTCAATCTTACTTGGACCAACACCAGAACCAATCGTAACACCACCAGCCACAGGGTTTGATGACGTAACAAATGGATAAGTACCTTGGTCGATATCTAGCATAACACCTTGCGCACCTTCAAAAAGCACACGTTTACCGTTATCAAGCGCATCGTTCAAGATAACAGATGTATCAGTTACATATTGCTTGATTTGTTGGCCATATTCATAGTACTCTTCAAAAATATCATCAATTGAAATAGGAGTACTGTCATACAATTTTTCAAACAGACGATTCTTTTCCGCAAGATTACGCTCCAAACGCTCACGAAAAATATCTTTATCTAAAAGATCTGCAATACGAATCCCAACACGAGCAGCCTTGTCCATATAAGCTGGACCAATTCCCTTGATTGTAGTCCCAATCTTATTGTCGCCCTTAGCTTCTTCTTGCAAACGGTCTAACTCGATATGATAAGGCAAAATAACATGCGCGCGATCAGAAATACGCAAGTTATCAGTTGTCACACCCTCCTCATGAAGATAGCTCAACTCTTTTACAAGAGATTTAGGATTTACAACCATACCATTCCCAATAACAGAGATTTTTTCAGGGAAGAAAATTCCAGATGGAATCAAGTGCAACTTAAATTTCTTACCATCAATCACAATCGTGTGACCTGCATTATCACCACCTTGGTAACGCGCAATCACTTCTGCATTCGCTGAAAGGAAGTCAGTAATCTTCCCTTTACCTTCATCACCCCATTGGGTACCTACAACAACAACTGAAGTCATAATCTTGTCTGAGCCCTCAGGCTCTTCCTTTCTCACATACATGGCAGGACTCTCACCTGCAATTATATCTTACAATTTATTATAAGAAAAAATCGCCTTTTTATCAAGAAGAAACAATAGAAAGATTTGCTATTTCCAACTATTAAAAAATGTTTTAGAAAAATTACCAGCTATTTATTGTTATATTGCCATAAAAAAGTAAGTTTGTTCGGAAATTAACTCATATTATCTCAACAAGCAACAAAACCTTGTTTCATTATCAATTTTTCAAGATACAAACGATAAGCAACACGATAATGGTAAACAATAAAATCCCGATGAGTCCCAATGCTATATCGGAAAAGATAATAAATCAAAAATTTAAAATGAAAATGTTCCCAGTCAAAATGATCTCCGAAGAACGTACCATACTCTTCTTCAATATTTCTATAAAAATCCGCCATCTGCTCATAAATTTTTTGTAACATAAGCATACACTCCTTTACTTTTTATAAGCTTATTCTAACAAAAAATTATAAACAGTTATTATCAAATCCTGAATTGCTCAAATACTAACCTCAAAAAGATAACAAATAGGAAAAGTTGACAGAATAGGAATAAATTTACTACCTAAATTAGACTATTATAGATCTTATTAACTGTGTTAAATACTAAAAGAGACTGAGGCAAAAATCTTAAATTAAGAAAACGCATAGCATCAGATTGTACTGACCCCAATCTGTATTGCACAGGGCTAAGTCCTTTTAGTTTTACCTTAATTCGTTTATTGTTGTAGTAATCAATATAGTCTACAATGGCTTGTTCCAATTGCTAAGCGACTGAAATGACTTCTCATAACCATAAAACATCTCCGATTTCAGAATGCCAAAAAAGGACTCCATCATACCGTTGTCTTGGCTGTTACCTTTACGTGACATGGATGCTTGAATTCCCTTACTCTCTAGGAACCGATGGTAAGCATCGTGTTGGTATTGCCAACCTTGGTCACTATGGAGAATCGTATTCTCGTAGTGCTTCTCTGTGAAGGACTGTTCCAACATGGTTTTTACTTGTGCTAAGTTCGGTGAAGTTGAAAGATTATAGGCAATAATTTCGCTATTAAAGCCATCTAAAACAGGCGATAAATACAATTTCTGCGTGCTATTTGGAATGGCAAATTCTGTCACATCTGTGTAGCACTTTTCCATTGTTTTAGAGCCTTCAAATTGACGTTGAATGAGATTATCTGCCTTCTTACCAACATCTCCTTTACGAGAAGAATATTTTCGTTTCTGTCGCATTTTAGCTTGTAAATTGAGTACTTTCATCAAGCGTTGAACTCTTTTCTGATTTACCAGATAACCACGATTTCTTAGTTCTAAATGAATCCGACGATAACCATAATTTCCCTTGTGTTCGATAAAAATTAATTGAACTTCAGCTTTAAGCTCTTGGTCCTTATCTGGTTTGTCTAGCTGTTTCAAGTGATAGTAGTAAGTCGAACGAGCTAGTTTAATGGCTTTTAGAAGAATATCTAACGAAAACTCAGTCATTAATTCTTGAACAATTTCGGTCTTTCTTCTTTCTCTTTTTTCTCCTTCAATCGGAGTTCTCTCAACTTTTTTAGGATGACATTCTCCGCTCTCAGGTAGTCATTTTCTGCTTGAAGACGTTCTAATTCTGTCCTCTCTTCAGGTCTCTTTTTTGGCTTACGTCCCATTTTAGGTACTCTCCCTCTTGTTTTCTCAACAATAGTATACCCGTTTTTCTTGTATTGTGCTAGCCAGTTAAGAAGTATCGTACGACTTGGGAGGCCGTATTCAAGAGAAACTCTATCTTTAGTCCAGCCTTCATGTAAGACTTTATGAATCATTTCTTGTTTTAAATCAGGAGAATAGTAACGATTTTTTCCTTTTTTGACGAACTTTATTCCGTAACGATCAATCAATTTAATCATGTATCTAAGATTAGAATTGTTTATCCCAAATTTATTTGAAAGCTTCTCTAGCTATATCCGTATTTTCTAAGTTCATAGATCTGAACTTTATCATCATATGTTAATTTCATAATAAAAACACCCCAAAAGTTAGATTTTTCAGACTGTTTTTAAAATCTTTCTCAAGGACAAATATAAAATCGTCAACACTTTGAAAACTTCAAAAAAAGTATTTTCATCGCTCTAAACATCAAAAAAGAAAGGACGAAATTTGTCCTTTCTAGATATTACCTTTTCTTCAATCCACTACAGTTGACAGAGAGCCTATTTTTATGTTCACCAAAATAAAAAAAGAGGACTAAACCTCTCTTAATTAACTACTCCGCCAGTAGGACTCGAACCTACGACATCATGATTAACAGTCATGCGCTACTACCAACTGAGCTATGGCGGAATAGAGCTAAGCGACTTCCATATCTCACAGGGGGCAACCCCCAACTACTTCCGGCG
>CBDFAU010000034.1:0-10115 GCA_965245755.1 Streptococcus mitis
CAACCTGCGGCTAGCTTCCTAGTTTGCTCTTTGATTTTCATTGAGTATCAAATCTGTCTTTTCCCTCTTTTATGATATAATAGAACCATGAAATTAAAAACTACTTTGGGCCTTCTTGCTGGGCGTTCTTCCCACTTCGTTTTAAGCCGTCTTGGCCGTGGAAGTACGCTCCCAGGAAAACTTGCCCTTCAATTTGATAAAGATATTTTACAAAACCTAGCTAAGAACTACGAGATTGTCGTGGTCACTGGAACCAATGGAAAAACCTTGACAACTGCCCTCACTGTCGGCATTTTAAAAGAGGTTTATGGTCAGGTTCTGACCAACCCAAGCGGTGCCAACATGATCACAGGAATTGCGACAACCTTCTTAACAGCCAAATCTTCTAAAACTGGAAAAAACATTGCAGTATTAGAAATCGACGAGGCCAGTCTATCTCGTATCTGTGACTATATCCAGCCAAGCTTATTTGTCATCACCAATATCTTCCGTGACCAGATGGACCGCTATGGTGAGATTTACACAACTTACAAGATGATTTTGGATGCTATTCGTAAAGTGCCTACGGCTACTGTTCTCCTTAATGGAGACAGTCCACTTTTCTACAAGCCAGCTATTCCAAATCCTGTACAGTATTTTGGTTTTGACTTAGAAAAAGGACCCGCTCGAGAAGCTCACTACAATACAGAAGGAATTCTCTGCCCTGACTGCCAAGGCATCCTCAAATATGAGCACAATACCTATGCAAACTTGGGTGCCTATATCTGTGAAGGCTGTGGATGTAAACGTCCTGATCTCGACTATCGCTTGACAGAACTAGTTGAGTTGACCAACAATCGCTCTCGCTTTGTCATTGACGGACAAGAATACGGTATTCAAATCGGTGGACTCTACAATATCTACAACGCCCTAGCAGCGGTTGCCATCGCCCGTTTCCTCGGCGCAGATTCACAACTCATCAAGCAAGGATTTGATAAGAGCCGTGCTGTCTTTGGACGCCAAGAAACCTTCCATATCGGTGACAAGGAATGCACCCTTGTTTTGATTAAAAATCCTGTCGGTGCAACTCAGGCGATTGAAATGATTAAGCTAGCTCCTTATCCATTTAGCCTATCTGTTCTCCTAAATGCCAACTATGCAGATGGAATTGATACCAGCTGGATCTGGGATGCTGATTTTGAACAAATCACTGAGATGGATATTCCAGAAATTAACGCTGGCGGTGTTCGTCATTCTGAAATCGCACGTCGCCTCCGAGTGACAGGCTATCCAGCTGAGAAAATCACTGAAATAAGTAGTCTGGAACAAGTTCTTAAGACCATTGAAAACCAAGACTGCAAGCATGCTTATATTCTGGCAACTTATACTGCTATGCTTGAATTCCGCGAACTGCTGGCTAGTCGTCAGATTGTTAGAAAGGAGATGAACTAATGGTTTATACTTCACTTTCCTCAAAAACTGGCAATTACCCTTATCAGCTCAACATTGCCCACCTCTATGGAAACCTCATGAATACATACGGGGACAATGGAAACATCCTCATGCT
Organism: Streptococcus mitis; assembly: GCA_965245755.1. Taxonomy (GTDB): domain Bacteria; phylum Bacillota; class Bacilli; order Lactobacillales; family Streptococcaceae; genus Streptococcus; species Streptococcus mitis_DY. The sequence continues at coordinate 1,547 of CBDFAU010000034.1, forward strand.
CAAGTATGTGGCTGAAAAGCTGGGAGCCCATGTGACGGTTGACATCGTTTCTCTCCATGATGACTTTGATGAAAACCACTATGACATCGCCTTTTTCGGTGGAGGTCAAGACTTTGAACAAAGTATCATCGCAGACGATCTACCTGCTAAAAAAGAGAGCATTGACAACTACATCCAAAACGACGGTGTGGTTCTTGCTATCTGCGGTGGTTTCCAACTATTGGGCCAATATTATGTTGAGGCTTCAGGAAAACGTATCGAAGGGCTAGGGGTCATGGGGCACTACACCCTCAACCAGACCAATAACCGCTTTATCGGTGACATCAAGATTCATAATGAAGATTTCGATGAAACCTACTATGGCTTTGAAAATCACCAAGGCCGTACTTTCCTTTCTGATGACCAAAAACCGCTGGGACAAGTGGTTTATGGAAATGGAAACAACGAAGAAAAGATCGGCGAAGGGGTTCATTATAAGAATGTCTTTGGTTCCTACTTCCACGGACCTATCCTCTCTCGTAATGCTAATCTGGCCTATCGCCTAGTCACTACTGCTCTCAAGAAAAAGTACGGACAGGACATCCAACTCCCTGCCTATGAGGACATCCTCAGTCAAGAAATCGCTGAAGAATACAGTGATGTGAAAAGCAAGGCTGACTTTTCTTAAACCAAAGAAAACCATATCAAAGAACTCCGCTATCGTTTCGGAGTTCTTTTTGCCTGTTCTTTTACCCTTCTCCCTTGCATTTTCTCTCTTTTTTTGCCAAAATAGAGGGGTAGAAAGAAGGTAGCATATGTCTAAATTACAACAAATCGTAACATATCTTGAATCAGAAAAACTAGACGTCGCTGTCGTATCTGACCCCGTCACTATCAATTACCTCACTGGCTTTTACAGTGATCCCCATGAACGCCAAATGTTCCTTTTTGTTCTAGCAGATCAGGAACCTCTCCTCTTTGTCCCAGCCCTTGAAGTGGAACGTGCGAGTAGCACCGTTTCCTTCCCAGTTGTCGGCTATGTGGATTCTGAAAACCCATGGCAAAAAATGAAACATGCTCTTCCACAGCACGACTTCAAACGCGTTGCTGTTGAGTTTGACAATCTCATCTTGACCAAATACCATGGCTTGAAAACTGTCTTTGAGACTGCCGAGTTTGAAAACCTCACTCCTCGTATCCAACGCATGCGCCTCATCAAATCAGCTGACGAGGTGCAAAAAATGATGGTTGCAGGTCTCTATGCTGACAAGGCTGTTCATGTTGGTTTTGACAATATTTCTCTTGATAAGACGGAGACAGATATCATTGCACAAATCGACTTTGCTATGAAACGTGAAGGTTATGAAATGAGCTTTGATACCATGGTCTTAACTGGTGACAATGCTGCAAATCCACACGGTATCCCAGCAGCTAACAAGGTGGAAAATGATGCTCTTCTCCTCTTTGACCTTGGTGTCCTCGTCAATGGCTACGCGTCAGATATGACGCGTACAGTCGCTGTCGGCAAACCAGACCAATTCAAGAAAGATATCTACAACTTGACTCTTGAAGCCCAACAAGCTGCACTTGACTTTATCAAGCCAGGTGTAACTGCCCATGAAGTGGACCGCGCCGCTCGCGAAGTCATCGAAAAAGCTGGTTACGGCGAGTACTTCAACCACCGTCTCGGTCACGGTATCGGTATGGATGTTCACGAATTCCCATCTATCATGGAAGGAAACGACATGGTCATCGAAGAAGGCATGTGCTTCTCTGTTGAACCAGGTATCTATATCCCTAGTAAAGTTGGTGTCCGTATCGAAGACTGCGGTGTTGTTACTAAGGATGGATTTGACCTCTTTACAAGCACCAGCAAAGACTTGCTTTATTTTGATTAATATTCATCTAATACTCAATGAAAATCAAAAAGCAAACTAGGAAACTACCCTCAGGTTGCTCAAAACACTGTTTTGAGGTTGTAGATGGAACTGATGAAGTCAGTAACCATATCTACGGCAAGGCGACGTTGACGCGGTTTGAAGAGATTTTCGAAGAGTATAAAATCTTCCCACAATAAAACGCATAGTATCAAGCTTTCAACACCTGATACTATGCGTTTTTTCTGATTTTTAGGACTTTTCCCCAGCCGCTTTACTTAATTTTCTTAATACTCTGACTAAGCACAAACCCTACAACCATTCCCACGATATTTTGCATGAAATTTGGTAAAATTTCTGGTAGAGCTGCTGACCAGCCATTCATCAGGGTAGAACCTAGGGCGTAGCCACTTACCATGACGATAGTAGCCAAGACAAGGCCTAGCCATTGCCACTTCCCTTTAAAACCTGCAAAAAATCCTTGCAAGCCATGGTTCACCAAGCTAAAGAACATCCATTGAGGGTAGCCTGATAAGAGGTCAATCAAGAAACCTGCTAGTCCTCCGACTACAGCCCCTTCACGACTACCAAAGTAGAAGGCCGCAAAGAAGATACCCGCATCTAAAAGAGTTAGAATTCCTGTCGGTGTTGGGATTTTTAGGAAATAACCTAGAACCACAGAAAGGGCGGTTAATAGGGATACAAGGGCGATTTTAGTTGTTTTGGTTTGCTTCATATTGTCTTACTCCATATTGATCTGCTTGTGCAATAGAACGATAAACGAAAGCTTTCGAGCTTTCTACTGCTGGTAAAAGTTCATCACCTTTAACCAAGTGACTAGCAATGCTTGAGGCAAAAGTACAACCTGCGCCAGCATTTTGCCCTTGGATGACAGGATTTTCTAGGACTGTAAAGGTTTGGCCATCAGAAAAGACATCCACAGCCTTGTCCTGACTAAGGCGATTGCCTCCCTTGATAATGACTGCTGGCGCTCCCAAGTCATGCAATTTCTGCGCTGCAGTTTTCATGTCTTCCAAGGTTTTGATTTCCTGACCAGATAATAATTCTGCTTCAGGAAGGTTAGGCGTAATCACACTGATATGAGGGAAAAAGCGAATCAACTCTTGGCAGAGTTCACTTACAGCCACATCGTGCGTTTCCTTGCAGACCAAGACAGGGTCCAATACCACAGGCACACCTGGGCGCTGCTTGATAAAGTCCAAAGCCTTCTCAGCCACACTGACAGTTGGTAGAAGACCAATCTTAATCCCTGCAAATTCCACATCACGCAAGCTATCTAATTCATGTTGAAAAATGGTATCGTCAGTTGGAAAGACTTCAAATCCCTTTTCTGTCAAGGCTGTCAAACAAGTCACTGCTACAAAACCATGCAAGCCGTTCAAAGTATAGGTAGCCAAATCAGCTGACAGGCCACCACCACTAAAAATATCATTTCCAGAAAGTGCTAAAATACGATTATTCTTCATAACGAATCTCCTTTAAATATAAACCATTTGGTGCTGCAGTGGGACCTGCAAGCTGCCTGTCCTTTTTCTCCAAGATGAGGTCAATCTGCTCTACTGGCATGCGGTTGTTGCCGATTTTGAGCAGTGTCCCCACCATATTGCGAATCTGCTTATACAAGAAACCATTTCCTGAAAAGGTAAAAGTCAAAAACTGGCCTGTCTCATCAACCCTAAGACTAGCTTCTGTAATAGTACGAACCTTGTCCTCTACGCTGGTCCCAGATGCTGTAAAACCTGTAAAATCATGGGTTCCCTCAAGTTTTTTGACAGCCTCCTGCATCCGTTCCACATCGAGTGGATAGGGAAAGTGAGTGGCATAGTGACGGCGCATAGGATTCTTGGGACGGCCCTTATCCACGATAAACTCATAGGTCTTACTGTGCTTGGCATAACGGCAATGAAAATCATCCGCCACAAGCTCAATCGAAATCACATCAATATCTTCAGGGGACTGGGTGTCCAAAGCAAAACGGAGCTTCTCCTCATCCATCTGATAAGGTAGGTCAAAATGAATAACCTGTCCCAGAGCATGAACCCCACTATCTGTCCTACCAGCACCGTGAACAGTAATGGTTTGCCCTTTATTTAACCTGGTCAAGGTTTTTTCAATTTCTTCCTGAACGCTACGCGCATGAGGCTGGCGCTGAAAGCCAGCAAAGGCGTAACCATCATAGGAAATAGTTGCTTTATATCTCGTCATAACTTTTATTTTATCAAGAAAATAATCTGTAAACAAGGTTCTAAAACAAATACTGTCTGGGTACAAAAATCCCGAAAGAAAAACTTAGGAAATGAATCCTAAGCTCTCTTTTGAAGTAGGTACATGACAAAGATAGAGGTTACAATCAACCATGAGCCTAAAATGGCAAAGACCAACATGCCATTGTGAGTTAGTAAGCCAATTGCACCTAGAACGAATGGAGTCGTAAAGGCTCCGAAACTACAGCCTAATACAGCAAATGAAGTGGCTTGATTGAGGAGTTTAGCTGGAATTCGTTCAGAGACAAGTTGAAAGACCGTCGTCAAGGCTACACTGTAGGCAAAACCAGCTAGAATACTCCCTGCTACAACCACCCATAAGGATGGTGACAAGGCAATCACGATTTGCCCTAAGCCGAAGGTAATACCAGACCAGAGGAGCAGTTTCTCTTTAAATATTGAAATCAGGAAAGAAAAACTTACACCAGCCACAATCCCGATCAACTGCATGACACTAAGAACAAAACTAGATAACTGGGCATCTCCAAGCCCTCTTTCCACCATCAAACTTGGAATACGGATGGTAATAGCTGTATTGGTACAAACTACAACTGCCGCTTCGATAGCTAGAATAAAAATCAAGCCTTTCATTTCTCGAGTTAAGCGACTTACTTCCTTCTCTTTTTTCTTGACTTCTTTCTTTTCTTTTCCATAAGGTACAAAGAGCAGATAAAGGGTCAGCACCAAAAATCCAGCACTATAGGCTAGGAAGGTAGCTGTCCAACCAAAGGCCAACAACTGACCGACTGCCAAGGTAATGAGAGAAGCTCCGACAACCTCTGCAGAACCGCGTAGCCCCAACATCTGAATCCGCGTTTTTCCTTGATAACGTTCACTGATAATCGAAATAGCCTTGGCATTGATCATCCCAACACCCAAACCAAAAAGAATCCGTGTTCCAAAAACAAAGGGGTAGGCTTGATACCAAAAGGGTGCTGTTCCACTCAGTGATAAAATCAGCAAGCCCAAACTAATCTGTAATCGCTCAGGAAATATTTTTTCTAAGATGCCATTTAGTAGTAACATAATCATGATCCCGAAGGAAGGCAAGCTCGCCAAGAGCTCAATTTGTTCCTTAGGGTAGCATTGATAATAGTCAAACATAGCTGGCAGGGCACTCGAGATGGAAAAGGATGTAATCAAAACGAGGGAGAGAGCCAAAATACTGGCCCGTTCTAAAAATTGTTTCATGAAATCTCTTTCTATATTTCTCTCAATCTTCTACTTTTTTGATAGTTATCAAACAAGCAAGAAAAGAAGAAGCCTCTTTGGTGTACAGACTCCTTCTTAAACTAAAAATGAATCCCTTGTATCTTAGGATGACTCTCTCTTGATTTGCTTAATAAAGTAGAAGATAAATCCTGCCACCATATAGGCAACAAAGATAATCAGACACCACTTGAACACGACATCCCAACCCTTGTTTACATTCAAAAAGAAGTAAGGGAAGGGACTGACCTTAGAATTAGGAACATCAAGTTTCAGTACCAAGCCATTAAAAAGAGCAAAAATCATATAAAGCAAGGGTAAAATCGTCCACACAATTGGATCCCAAATCTTGTATTGACCCTGTTTGTCAAAAAAGAGGGTATCTGCTAAAAACCAGAGGGGAACGATATAGTGGCAAAGGAAATTTTCTAGGGTATAGAAATTAGTCGCAATGGGCGCCAGGAGGAAATGGTAAATCACACAGGTAATCATGATACTCATGGTGACCCCACCTTTTAAGCGCAAGAGGCTTGGCCTTTGCCAGTTTTCACCTAAACGGCTCATAACCTTTAGGAGATAGAGCGTAAAAATCGCGACTAAAAGGTTGGACAGAACCGTATAATAGAGCAACATCCCAAAGCCACCATGCTTGGCGATTTCAAGATAAACTCCCGTAAAAGCCGCTAGAAACAAGAAGATACGGCTATAAAATACTAGTTTATAGTGCTTTGACATGCTTAAATTTTCTTCACAAACTCTGATTTGAGTTTCATGGCACCAAAGCCATCGATTTTACAGTCGATATTGTGGTCGCCTTCTACGATGCGGATATTTTTCACGCGCGTCCCTTGTTTCAAATCTTTTGGCGCACCTTTTACTTTCAAGTCCTTGATGAGGGTTACAGTATCACCGTCAGCCAATTTATTCCCGTTGGCATCGATAGCAACAAGGCCCTCTTCTACATCTGCAACTTCAGCAGGATTCCACTCATAAGCACACTCTGGGCAAACCAGTAGGGCACCGTCTTCGTAGACATACTCTGAGTTACATTTTGGGCAATTTGGTAAGTTATTCATGATTTCTCCTTATAATGATTCAGTATTCTTTGAAAATCAAAATTTCTCGAACAGCAACTATTATACCCTAAAATCAGCATTTTGACAAATGAGTCGCCGGAGAAGCAAAGAAAAAATCATGTAACTTTGTTTGCTACATGATTTTTAAAAGATAGTTTATCATGAGTAGTGATACAGAAATTCATGATAGAAAGGGATGCATTTATCTTACAAACCTGGTGCTTGTCCAAGTTCTGCGGCAAGCATCCAGATTGTTTTATCAGTTTCAGTTTTAGCATCTGAGAAGATACCGTTTGTCACATCGTCACCCTCTTCATCAGTGACATCCAAACCTTTTTGGAAGAGTTCTGACAAGTAACGGTAGATAGCAAGGACACGTTCCAAGCTTTCTTCAACATTACGGTATTCACCAGCTTCTTCTTCGATTTCACTGTTTTGAAGGAATTCTGTCAATGTAGAGAATGGGCTTCCACCAAGTGTAATCAAGCGTTCGCTGATTTCATCTAATTGACCATCAAGAGCTTCCATATACTCATCCATTTTTGGATGCCATACAAGGAAACCGCGACCACGCATGTACCAGTGCACTTGGTGCAAAGCAACGTGAGCTACATACAAATCAGCAACAGCTTGGTTCAAGACTTCCTTTGTTTTTGCCAATGCTACTGGCGCTGCTTTTGTCAATGATGTTACGTCTTTTACTGCTTCTTTTTTCAATTCTACCATTTTATTTTACCTCATTCATTATTATTTGTAACCACTTCTTAATGATTACTACCTTAGTATACTACTAAGGAAAACCAATAGCAAGCCAAATGACTCACATGAGAAAAGTTGCAATAGACTGATAATTTAAGAAAAGTTTAGTTAGTTCTGATTAGCTCACTTTATAAGATTTACTTGAAAATTGACTATGGTAAAGATCATAATAAAAAACCTTTCGCTTGGAGTACACTTTCGTGATTTCCCTGCTCAATAATCTGTCCATCCTTAAGAACGAGAATCTTATTTGCTTCTTAAATGGTCTAGAGACAATGGGAGATGACAAAGCTGGTCCTTCCTTTCATCAACCGTTTCATAGCTTTTTGAATCAAGAGTTCCAAACGGGTATCAACAGAGGAAGTCGCTTCATCCAAAATGAGAATTTTAGGATTAGCTAGAATAGCAAGCGCGATGGTCAACAGTTGTTTATGCCCGAGGGAAATATTGCTGGGGTCTTGGTTCATCTCCATGTTATAACCACCAGGAAGAGTTCGTATAAAATAGTCTACATTAGACGCTTTAGTAGCAAAAAAGAAAGGACTAAATGTGTCCTTTCTCGATTTTAGTTTTTCTTCAACCCAATAATGTTGATAAAGAGTCGATTATTTTACAAAGTCAAGCAATGCCAAGAAGCTTTCAGCTTCAAGTGACGCACCACCAACAAGGGCACCGTCAACGTCTGGGCAAGCCATGTATGAAGCAACGTTTTCAGGTTTAACAGAACCACCGTATTGAACACGAACTTTGTCTGCAACTTCTTGACCAAAGTCAGCAGCTACAACGTCACGAACAACTTTACACATTTTTTGTGCGTCGTCTTGTGAAGCTGATTTACCAGTACCGATAGCCCAGATTGGCTCATAAGCGATAACTGAGGCAGCAACTTGTTCAGCAGTCAATCCAGTCAATGCAGCAGATACTTGAGCACCTACAAACTCAGCAGCTTTACCAGCTTCGTAAGTTTCAAGTGACTCACCACAACAGATGATTGGAAGCATACCGTTTGCAAAGATTGCTTTTGCTTTTTTGTTGATATCTTCGTCAGTTTCATGGAAGTAGTCACGGCGTTCTGAGTGACCGATAACAACATAGTCAGTACCGATTTCTTTCAAAACTTGTGGGCTTGTTTCACCAGTGAAAGCACCTGCATTTTCAAAGTAGCAGTTTTGAGCCGCAACTTTAAGGTTTGAACCTTTTGCAGCAGCAAGAACAGTTGTCAAATCAAGAGCTGGAGCTGCGATACCTGCTTCAACAAGATCTGATGAAGGAAGTTTTGATGCAACTGCTTCAACAAATGCTTTAGCTTCTTCTGGATTTTTGTTCATTTTCCAGTTACCAGCGATAAATGGTTTACGTGACATTTCACATACCTCTTTTTTCA
>CBDFAU010000035.1:0-9398 GCA_965245755.1 Streptococcus mitis
TACCAAGGAGAATACGCTAGCGGTCTCGGAAGTTCTCATACCTTCTATCGCTATATCTGGCCAATCGCCCTTTCTATCCAAGGCTTGACAACAATAGACAAGGCAGAGAAGAAATTCTTGCTGGATCAGCTGGTTGCTTGCGATGGGGGGACAGGTGTTATGCATGAAAGCTTTCACGTAGATGACCCAACTCTCTACTCACGTGAATGGTTCTCTTGGGCTAACATGATGTTCTGTGAGTTGGTCTTGGATTACTTGGATATCCGCTAAGGAACACGCTTTAGCGCAACTGATTCTTGGAAAGAATCACAAATTTACATTTAAAACGTTAACAATAAAAATTTAAATTTAGAATGAGGTTTTACTTCATGGAAAATGTTGTCGTACATATTATCTCACATAGTCACTGGGATCGTGAGTGGTACTTGCCTTTTGAAAGCCACCGTATGCAGTTGGTGGAATTATTTGACAATCTCTTTGATCTCTTTGAAAATGATCCCGAGTTCAAGAGCTTCCACTTGGATGGTCAAACCATTGTCCTTGATGACTACTTGGAGATTCGCCCTGAAAATCGCGACAAAGTCCAACGATACATCGAAGAAGGCAAACTTAAAATTGGTCCTTTTTACATCTTGCAAGATGACTACTTGATTTCAAGTGAAGCCAATGTCCGTAATACTCTTATCGGTCAGCAGGAGGCTGCAAAATGGGGCAAATCTACTCAGATTGGTTACTTCCCAGATACCTTTGGAAATATGGGACAAGCGCCTCAAATTCTTCAAAAATCAGGCATTCATGTGGCCGCTTTTGGTCGTGGTGTGAAGCCGATTGGATTTGATAACCAAGTCCTCGAAGATGAGCAGTTTACTTCCCAGTTTTCAGAAATGTACTGGCAGGGTGCGGATGGTAGCCGTGTCCTCGGTATCCTCTTTGCCAACTGGTATAGTAATGGGAATGAAATTCCAGTTGATAAAGACGAGGCCTTGACCTTCTGGAAACAAAAACTGGCAGACGTGCGTGACTATGCTTCGACCAACCAATGGTTGATGATGAACGGCTGTGACCATCAGCCTGTGCAGAAAAATCTGAGTGAAGCCATTCGTGTAGCAAATGAACTCTTCCCAGATGTAACCTTTGTTCATAGTTCTTTTGATGAGTATGTCCAAGCCGTGGAAAGTGCCCTACCAGAGCAATTATCCACAGTTACAGGTGAGTTGACCAGTCAGGAAACAGACGGCTGGTACACACTTGCCAACACTTCTTCATCTCGTATTTATCTCAAACAAGCCTTCCAAGAAAATAGCAACCTCTTAGAGCAAGTTGTAGAACCCTTGACGATTATCACTGGGGGTCATAACCACAAGGACCAGTTGACCTATGCTTGGAAAACACTTTTGCAGAATGCGCCGCATGATAGTATCTGTGGCTGTAGCGTGGACGAAGTTCACCGTGAGATGGAAACTCGTTTTGCCAAGGTCAACCAAGTAGGAAACTTTGTTAAGAGCAATCTTCTTAACGAATGGAAGGGTAAAATTGCTACGTCTAAGGCTCAAAGTGATTATCTCTTTACTGTCATTAACACAGGTTTGCATGATAAGGTTGATACTGTCAGCACAGTGATTGATGTGGCGACTTGTGATTTTAAGGAATTGCACCCAACAGAGGGTTACAAGAAGATGGCTGCTCTTACCTTGCCAAGTTACCGTGTGGAGGACTTGGATGGTCGTCCTGTAGAGGCTAAAATCGAAGACCTTGGGGCTAATTTTGAGTACGATTTACCAAAAGACAAGTTCCGCCAAGCTCGTATCGCTCGACAAGTGCGCGTGACAATTCCAGTTCACCTAGCGCCACTTTCTTGGACAACCTTCCAATTGCTGGAAGGAGAGCAAGAACACCGTGAAGGCATTTACCAAAACGGGGTGATTGATACACCATTTGTAACGGTAAGTGTGGATGACAATATCACAGTTTATGACAAGACAACTCACGAAGCCTATGAAGATTTTATTCGCTTCGAAGACCGTGGTGACATCGGAAACGAGTATATCTATTTCCAACCAAAAGGAACAGAGCCAATCTATGCAGAGCTTAAGGGCTACGAGGTCTTGGAAAACACAGCTCGCTACGCTAAGATTTTGCTCAAACATGAATTGACCGTGCCTGTCAGTGCAGATGAAAAGCTAGAAGAAGAGCAAAAAGGTATCATCGAGTTTATGAAGCGTGAAGCTGGACGGTCAGAAGAATTGACAAGCATTCCTCTTGAAACTGAGATGACTATCTTCGTTGATAATCCACAAATCCGCTTTAAAACTCGCTTTACCAACACTGCCAAAGACCACCGTATCCGTCTCTTGGTCAAGACTCACAACACGCGTCCAAGCAATGATTCTGAAAGCATTTATGAGGTGGTGACACGACCAAACAAACCAGCTGCTTCATGGGAAAATCCTGAAAATCCTCAACACCAACAAGCCTTTGTTAGTCTGTATGACGATGAAAAAGGGGTGACTGTATCCAACAAGGGATTGAATGAATACGAAATCCTTGGAGACGACACCATTGCAGTGACTATTTTGCGTGCATCAGGTGAGCTAGGTGACTGGGGTTACTTCCCAACACCAGAAGCACAATGCTTGCGTGAGTTTGAAGTCGAGTTTGCGCTTGAATGCCACCAAGTCCAAGAACGCTTCTCAGCTTTCCGTCGTGCTAAGGCCTTGCAGACACCGTTTACCAGCCTTCAGCTTGCTAAACAAGAAGGAAGCGTGGCTGCGACTGGTAGCCTCTTGAGCCATTCTGTTCTCAGCATACCGCAAATCTGTCCAACAGCCTTTAAGGTAGCTGAAAATGAAGAAGGCTATGTTCTTCGCTACTACAATATGTGTAGTGAAAATGTACGTGTACCGGAAAGTCAACATCTCTTCCTTGACCTACTTGAACGACCATACCCAGTTCATAGAGGCCTCATTTCACCACAAGAGATTCGTACAGAATTCATCAAAAAAGAAGAAATTTAATTTCAACAAGTAAACATAAAGAGAAAGGAGGGGCGAAAAGGTAAGAATTAATTGCTGATTCGCCCCTTTTTATGGTAAAAAACAATGACCATTGCAACGATTGATATCGGAGGGACTGGGATTAAGTTTGCCAGTCTGACTCCTGATGGGAAAATACTGAATAAGACAAGCATTCCAACGCCAGAAAGTTTGGAGGACTTACTAGCTTGGCTAGATCAACGCTTGTCAGAACAGGATTATAGCGGAATTGCTATGAGCGTTCCAGGCGCGGTCAATCAAGAGAAAGGTGTGATTGATGGCTTCAGTGCCGTGCCCTACATCCACGGATTTTCTTGGTATGAGGCGCTTAGCTCTTATCAGATTCCTGTCCATCTGGAAAATGATGCCAACTGCGTTGGACTCAGTGAATTACTGGCTCATCCAGAATTTGAAAATGCAGCCTGTGTCGTGATTGGGACAGGGATTGGCGGAGCCATGATTATCAATGGTAGACTTCATCGAGGTCGCCATGGCCTGGGTGGAGAATTTGGCTACATGACCACCCTTGCCCCTGCTGAAAAGCTCAACAACTGGTCGCAACTAGCGTCAACTGGGAATATGGTACGCTACGTGATTGAAAAATCTGGTCAGACTGATTGGGACGGTCGCAAGATTTACCAAGAGGCCGAAGCAGGAAATACCCTTTGTCAAGAAGCTATCGAGCGCATGAATCGTAATATGGCGCAAGGCTTGCTCAATATCCAATATCTTATTGATCCAGATGTCATCAGCCTGGGAGGCTCTATCAGTCAAAATCCAGATTTTATTCAAGGTGTCAAGAAGGCTGTTGATTATTTTGTCGATACCTACGAAGAATACACAGTCGCACCTGTTATCCAGGCCTGCACCTATCACGCAGATGCCAATCTCTACGGTGCCCTTGTCAACTGGCTACAGGAGGAAAACCAATGGTAAGATTTACAGGAATTAGTGACAAACAAGCGCAAGCTATTGAAGTATTAAAAAAACACATTTTTCTACCAGATGTAGAGGTAGCTGTCGCTCAGTCTGACCAAGCCTCTATCTCTATCAAGGGTGAGGGTGGCCACTATCAACTAACTTACCGCAAACCCCACCAACTTTATCGTGCCTTGTCCCTGTTGGCAACATCCCTAGCAGAAGGTGACAAGGTAGAGATTGAGGAACAAGCAGCTTATGAAGATTTGGCTTATATGGCAGACTGTTCTCGAAATGCGGTGCTGAATGTGGCTTCTGCCAAGCAGATGATTGAGGTCTTGGCTCTCATGGGCTACTCAACCTTTGAGCTTTACATGGAAGACACCTACCAGATTGAGGGGCAGCCTTATTTTGGCTATTTCCGTGGAGCCTACTCGGCTGAGGAGTTGCAGGAGATCGAAGCCTATGCCCAGCAGTTTGACATGACCTTTGTGCCATGTATCCAGACCTTGGCTCACTTGTCAGCCTTTGTCAAATGGGGTGTCAAAGAAGTCCAGGAGCTCCGTGATGTGGAGGATATTCTTCTTATCGGCGAAGAAAAGGTTTATGACCTGATTGATGGCATGTTTGCTACCCTATCTAAACTGAAGACTCGCAAGGTCAATATTGGGATGGACGAAGCCCACTTGGTTGGTTTGGGACGCTACTTGATTCTGAACGGTGTTGTGGATCGTAGTCTCCTTATGTGCCAACACTTGGAGCGCGTGCTGGATATTGCTGACAAATATGGTTTCCACTGCCAGATGTGGAGCGATATGTTCTTTAAACTTATGTCAGCAGATGGGCAGTACGACCGTGATGTGGAAATTCCAGAGGAAACGCGTGTCTACCTAGACCGTCTCAAAGATCGTGTGACCTTAGTTTACTGGGACTATTATCAGGATAGCGAGGAAAAATACAATCGCAATTTCCGCAATCATCACAAGATTAGCCATGACCTTGCCTTTGCAGGTGGAGCTTGGAAGTGGATTGGTTTCACCCCCAACAATCATTTCAGCCGTCTCATCGCTCTTGAAGCCAATAAAGCCTGCCGTGCCAATGATATCAAAGAAGTCATTGTGACGGGTTGGGGGGATAATGGTGGGGAAACTGCCCAGTTCTCTATCCTCCCAAGCTTGCAAATCTGGGCAGAACTCAGCTACCGTAATGACATAGACCGTTTGTCTGCTCACTTCAAGACCAATACAGGTCTATCGGTTGAGGATTTTATGCAGATTGACCTAGCCAACCTCTTACCAGATCTACCAGGCAATCTCAGTGGCATCAATCCTAACCGCTATGTCTTTTATCAGGATGTTCTCTGTCCAATCCTTGATCAACACATGAAACCTGAACAGGACAAACCACACTTCGCTCAAGCAGCTGAGATGCTTACTGACATTAAAGAAAATGCAGGAAATTATGCTTACCTCTTTGAAACTCAGGCCCAGTTGAATGCCATTTTAAGTAGCAAAGTCGATGTGGGACGACGTATTCGTAAAGCATACCAAGCGGATGATAAGGAAAGTCTGCAAGAAATCGCAAGACAAGAATTACCAGAACTCAGAAGCCAAATCGAAGACTTCCATGCCCTCTTTAGCCACCAATGGTTGAAAGAAAACAAGGTCTTTGGCTTGGATACGGTCGATATCCGTATGGGCGGACTCTTGCAACGCATCAAACGAGCAGAAAGCCGCATCGAGGCTTATCTGGCTGGTCAGCTTGACCGTATTGATGAGCTAGAAGTGGAAATCCTGCCATTTACTGACTTTTACGCAGACAAGGATTTCGCAGCCACAACAGCCAACCAGTGGCATACCATTGCGACAGCTTCGACGATTTACACGACCTAGAAAACACCCTGTCTTGCTTTTTTATTTAAACATCTAATTTTAGACTTCAGTTAAAATTAATTAATAATAAGCTATTCAATTAAAAGCATAGATATATTAGCGCAGTTTAGGTTAAATTTTGAACAGTTGAGAAAACAAATTCTATTTTGATATTGATTATAGTATGATATAGTCATGAAAAATTTAAAAGAAAAAAATATTCAACGAGCATTATGGCATATTAAGCGTCATTGTAAAAATATAGAGAACAATTATGAAAATGAAATGAGTAAAACTGAATTATTTCATTTGAAACCTAGTGTTGAAATACTAAGTCGAATTTTAAATAATGAAAAGCCCTATCCAAATTTGTATAGGGAGGAGGTGTATTGAAGGAGCAAAACCTAAAAACCGTAACTATAGACTTCTCAATGTTAAGTTTCCGAAAAATAAGTATTTTCCAGAAAGCTTTTTCGCACCATTTAAATAATACATCTATGAAACTTATTCTAGTAAGTTTTGCTAGTTTAGCTAAAAAAACAGATTATCCCCAATAATTAACTACAAAACTATATATAAAATAAATTTTATAACGAAAAAACGTTGTTAAATTTAAATTTTTCTTGTATAATTAGAAGGAGAAGGAGGTAGACTATGCTAGTTGATTTCGAAATTACAAACTTTTTATCTTTCCAAAATAACACAGTCTTATCTTTAGAAAAAGGCAAATATTTAAAAAGACATGCTAAGTCTCATATACTAAATAAGGAAAGTCTATCTTTATTGAAAAATGTAAATATTTTTGGTTCCAATGGATCTGGGAAGAGCAACCTAATTACAGCACTAAGGATCTTTGCTCAAATGGTTCTACAACCTACAGATGACATTGAAGATTCTTTACCCTATATGCCATTTCGTTTAAATGATAAAAACAAATATGAAGATACTGAATTTTCAATTCGCTTAATTAAGAATAAAAAGGTTTATCGCTATCATATTTGTTACAATTCAGAAGAAGTGACTTTAGAGGAACTTTATTTTGTTACACAAAGAAATGAAGAAGAATTATACTTTAAACGAACCGCTTCACCAAATGATTCAGAAATACTTCCAAATAACTTAAAAAAAATACGGCAATCTGTTAGGAAAAATAAACTATTATTATTTGATGGACAGGATAAGAATGATGCAGAATGTGTTGCTGTTTTCAAATGGTTCCATACAAATTTAATTTTTGAACCTTTTCGCAAACGATCATTTAAGTCAATCCAAGCCGATTCAGCTAAGAAAAATATATTCATTAAATTATTAAATCTGGCTGACTTTAATATTTTAGATATTGAGGTTATTGAAAAGATAGAATCATTTCCCGAAGAGTTTAAAAAAATACTATCTATGGAAAATCTTGACAAAAGTTTGTTACCAAAACAATTTACAACTTTTGAAGTATATTCTATTTACAAAAAATATGATGAAAATGGGAGAGTAGTTGGTAAAGAAAAGATTCCATATGAAATGGAATCTTCCGGTACTCAAAAAATGATGGCCGTTGCTTTGACGTTGTTGGATAGTTTACATGAAGATAGAGTTATAGTTATGGATGAATTTGATGATTCATTCCATTTATCTCTTACAAATGCATTGTTGAACATAATTAATTCCGAGTCAAACACGAATCAATTCATTTTTACAACACACAATTTAAATTTATTAGATTCGAATTTAAGAGTAGATCAAATTTATATGACGGAAAAAGATTTCTTGGGAAAAACAGACTTATACTCTCTTTTTGATTTTAATGATATACAAGGTGTATCAAGAAGTGATATTTCTTTCATTAAACGTTACTTAAATGGGCAGTTTGGTGCTTTACCAGATATCGATATTGAAGGAATGAATCAACTATTTAAGGAGATTTAAATGGCAAGAGATAGACCATCTAAAGGTAAAAATCTGAGAAAATCTATTTATGTGTTCACTGAAGGATACACGGAAAAAAATTATTTCTCAATTTTAAACAAGAAGTATAACAGAACAGCCACCGTAAAAGTATATCCCACAGGTAAACAAGGTCGATGTCTTCTAAATCACGCATTAGGAAAAATAAGTACTCTAAGTAAGACAGAAAAGAGAAATCTTGGAGAAGTCTATATTATTTTTGACAAAGATAGTTTAGAAAATGACGAAATAGAGGGTGTTTTAAAAGACGCAAAAGCAAACAATATTGATATCGGGTTTTCAAATAGTTGTTTTGAAGTATGGTTGTTAGCACACTTCGAAAAACCTAACGAATCTCACACAAAAGATAGATTGTATAAAAAATTAGAAGAGTATCTAGATTGCGAGCAATATGAAAGAAATCATAAAAATGATAAAGAACTATTGATGCAATTAGAGGATCTTGTGTCAATATCCATGAAGAACACTTCTTCAATGGAGGGTTTATCTCAAAAAACTATTATTCATGAGCCATATACTAACATAGGAAGCATGATACAAAGTATTTACGATCAAGATTTTTACTAACTAAAACGTCCATTACACAAATATGGTGGACGATTAACAAAACTAGTTACAGTCCGTGACAAAGGGTTTCTCGTGAAACATCCCTTTCTTAAAAAAGTACTCTACATAAAATAATTTGTGGAGTTTTTTCTATAATTAGTAGTTTAACCTAACCTTCAAATAGGAGTATACTAATAATGTAATCGTTATCAAAAGTCTAAAAAGGAATTTTTAGATGGATATCAAAATAAAAAGGGGAGGAAATTATGAATAAGTTTTCAAAAACCTTGAGAGACAACTGGATCTTTCTCTTGATGGTTTTGCCAGGGGCACTCTGGTTGATTCTATTCTTCTACATTCCAGTATTTGGGAACGTGGTTGCCTTTAAAGACTACCACATGACCAGTAATGGATTTATAGATAGTATCGTGAATAGTAAATGGGTCGGACTCGATAATTTCAGATTCTTGTTTAGTTCAAAAGACGCCTTTATCATCACTCGAAATACTGTCCTCTACAATCTAGGCTTTATCTTTATCGGTTTGATTGTATCAGTAGGGATTGCTATCATCTTAAGTGAACTCCGTTCTAAGAGAATGGTTAAGATCTTCCAAACTTCCATGTTGTTCCCTTACTTCTTGTCTTGGGTTATCATCAGTTTCTTTACAGATGCTTTCCTAAACATTGATAAAGGTGTGTTCAACCATTTCCTAGAATCTATTGGGATGAAGGAAATCAATTTCTACGCTGACTTGGGTATTTGGCCTTATCTCCTACTTTTCCTTGGTATTTGGAAAGGCTTTGGATATAGCAGTGTCATGTACTATGCGACAATCATGGGAATTGATCCAACCTACTACGAAGCAGCAACAGTGGACGGAGCCAGCAAATGGCAACGAATTCGCAATGTAACCATTCCGCAGTTGACACCATTGGTAACCGTATTGACCATTCTTGCAGTCGGAAACATCTTCCGTGCAGACTTTGGTCTCTTCTACCAAATCCCCCACAATGCTGGTCAGCTTTATAACGTAACCAACGTCTTGGACGTATATGTTTATAATGGTTTGAC
>CBDFAU010000036.1:0-7889 GCA_965245755.1 Streptococcus mitis
AGGTATGGTTACTGACTTCGTCAGTTCTATTTACAACCTCAAAGCAGTGCTTTGAGCAACCTGCGGCTAGTTTCCTAGTTTGCTCTTTGATTTTCATTGAGTATCAAAAAGCAAGCCAACTTCGGCTTGCTTTTTTTCATCTTCAAAAGTAATTTTTCTGCTTAACGAGGTGGCAGTCCAAGGGCGATACGACCGTAGCGACTGATTCGTGTAATCTTCCAGGCAGGCGACCAAGTAACTTCAACCTTGACATCTTCGATACCCTCGATTTGTTTCAGACCTGCAACAATTTCGATAGGCAAGCTTTCGGCGCAATCACAGGCAGTATCAGTGAAGGTCATGACAATTTTGCAGAGACCTGTTTCGTCCAGATTGATTTCATAAATCAGTCCTAGATTGTAAACATCCAATTCCACATCTGTATCAAAAACCTTCTCTAGTTTTTCGATAATTTGGTCTTTTAAGGCCAAAGCACGGTCATTGATTTTGATATCGTCTCTCATTACAGTCCCTCCACGTGATAAATATCCTCTATTTTCTCATAATTCTGACAATTTGGCAAGTTTTTGATGAATTTTCTGAAAAGACTCTCTTGAGATTTTCTTCTCTCACTGTTTTAATCCCTCTATTTATGGTAAAATAAGACTATTAAGTTTAAAGAGGATTCCCTATGAAATTACAAAAACCAAAAGGAACGCAGGATATCTTGCCTGCTGAATCTGCCAAGTGGCAGTACGTTGAGGGCTTTGCCCGTGAGATTTTCAAGCGCTATAACTATGCAGAAGTGCGTACGCCTATTTTTGAGCATTACGAGGTTATCAGTCGCTCTGTCGGAGATACAACAGATATCGTAACCAAGGAAATGTACGATTTTTATGACAAGGGTGACCGTCATATTACCCTCCGTCCAGAAGGAACTGCGCCCGTTGTCCGTTCCTATGTGGAAAATAAACTCTTCGCTCCAGAAGTGCAAAAGCCAAGTAAGTTCTACTACATGGGTCCTATGTTCCGTTATGAGCGTCCACAGGCAGGGCGTTTGCGTCAGTTCCACCAGATTGGGGTTGAGTGCTTTGGTTCTAGCAATCCAGCTACCGATGTGGAAACCATCGCTATGGCAGCCCATTTCTTGAAAGAAATTGGCATCCAAGGTGTAAAACTACACCTCAATACGCTTGGAAATCCTGAGAGCCGTGCGGCTTACCGTCAAGCCTTGATTGACTATTTGACACCGCTCAAAGAGACCTTGTCTAAGGATAGCCAACGTCGCTTGGAGGAAAATCCTCTCCGTGTCTTGGACTCTAAGGAAAAAGAAGACAAGGTAGCAGTGGAGAATGCACCGTCTATCTTGGATTTCCTTGATGAAGAAAGCCAAGCTCATTTTGATGCTGTGCGTCAGATGTTGGAAAATCTTGGAGTAGACTATATCATCGATACCAATATGGTGCGTGGTCTAGACTACTACAACCACACTATTTTCGAGTTCATCACTGAGATTGAGGGCAATGACTTGACAGTCTGTGCGGGTGGTCGCTACGATGGTTTGGTTGCTTACTTTGGAGGCCCTGAAACTGCTGGCTTTGGTTTTGGACTTGGTGTAGAGCGTTTGCTTCTCATTCTTGAAAAGCAAGGTGTGTCTCTCCCTATCGAAAACGCCCTAGATGTTTATATCGCAGTTTTGGGCGAAGGGGCAAATGTCAAGGCCTTGGAATTAGTACAGGCTCTTCGCCAACAAGGATTCAAAGCAGAGCGTGATTACCTCAACCGTAAGCTCAAAGCTCAGTTCAAGTCAGCCGATGTCTTTGCGGCTAAGGCTCTCATCACTCTAGGTGAGAGCGAAGTCGAAAGCGGACAAGTGACAGTCAAGAACAACCAAACCCGAGAAGAAGTGCAAGTGTCACTTGAGGCTATCAGCCAAAACTTCTCAGAAATCTTTGAAAAATTAGGCTTTTAATAGTAGATAAACTGGTCAGGACCTTACTCCTGACCTTTTTCTTTTGCAAAATGACAAAAATCATAAACTTTTTGACAAATATGCTTGTCAAAAAGAAAAAGATGTGTTACAATAAATTCAAGTTAAGAAATAGGAACCAGAAAGGAGCTATGATGTGGGTACTAGGATTTATACTATTTATGATTTTCTTTTATTCTAATGGTTCTAAAAAAATCAAGAAACTAGAGAATAAAATCAAAAAGCTTGAGCGAAAAGAGAAAGGAAATATAGAAATGTCAAGATTATTACAAGAATTGATTGGGGAAAAACCAACAATCGTTGGAGAATTATTTGGAACAAATAATTGGGAAGTTGTGGATGTTGATGAGGAATGGGTCAAGCTACGACGTGTAGATAATACGGGAAAAGAAAAATTCAAACTACAACGTATTGAGGATATCCAAACCGTTGAATTTGACGGAGAGTAGGTGTGTGACATGCAACTTAAAAATCGTTTAAAAGAGCTGCGGGCTCGCGATGGCCTCAATCAAACCGAACTAGCCAAGCTAGCAGAGGTTTCCAGACAGACCATTAGCCTATTAGAACGGGACGAATACACCCCATCCGTTGTGATTGCCTTGAAAATATCTCAGATTTTCAACGAAACAGTCGAATCGGTATTTCGCTTGGAGGAGGATGAGTGATGAACATGTATAGGGTGGTTTATTTTATGAGTGTTCTTGCCCTTATTGTGAATGCATTTGCTATGATTGGAACATTACTGGGTTGGTTCTATTTTGTTGAAAGTAAGTATTTGTTTTGGATTAACTTAGTCCTCTTGTCCATTTTCAATCGGTTGAAGAAAAAGGAGAAAAAGGAGAGAAATGATGAACAAGTATAAAGTGATTTATTATGTAGTTGCCATAGCTCTATTAGTCAGCGTATTTCTACTGATTGGGATGGACCTAGGCTGGTTTAGTCCCTATCAAAGTAACAAATTTGTTTGGGCCTATTTTGCCCTCATACCAGTAATTGAATGGATTGAAAAGAAATCAAAAAATCTAGCAAGTGAAAAAGGAGAATGAATATGAAAAAGAAAAAGAAACGTGTATTGTTATTTTTAATGGCTTTTATCTTGGGAGGCTTCTTGGGCATGTTTGCAGGGATGTTTCAGACCTATACCGAAAAACACGGAACCATTTTAGATGTCAAAACCGTGATTCCATGGATATCATCTATTTGCTTAGTGTTAGGTTTCATTAGCATTCTTTTGACATTCAATTTCTTAAAGAAAAGCAGAAAATTTCATTCCTTGTATCAAGAGGAAATGGATGATGATCTGAATGAAACCTATTATGTGCAAATGTATCGGAATCTCGAGTTTGGAACCATTGCTTTTAATATTGCAAGCGTAGCGATTTTATTGGCTCTTTTCATCTCAGGTAGTGAAGTGATTGTACCAAATAGAAGCAATCTAACCTTATCTCTTTCTTTTTTGGGATTAGTGCTGATTTTCAGTGTTCAAAAATATCTTTTTAAGACCATTGCGATTGTTCGTCAGTTTGATTTGGCATTTTTCTCAACACCAAAGGATGTCTTAGAGTATGTAAATTCTTATGATGAAGGGGAGCGACAAGCTAATTTAGAACAGAGTTTTCGGATTTTATTCCAATTAAATCAGTATGTCTTACCAGTCTTATATATTTTTCTTTTTTTCATTTCTGTCTTGACAGGAGAGATTCAGTTACTAGCCTTCTTGCTTGTAGGAGCAATCCATATTTATATCAATGTGATGCAGTTACCTATGGTAAAACGTTATTTCAAATAAAGGAGTTTCTATGATTCGTGTTGAAAATGTAAGCAAAAGTTTTGGGAGCAAAAAAGCTCTTCATCAGATTTCTTTTGAGATTAAGGAAGGTGAAATCTTTGGTTTTCTTGGTCCTTCTGGCTCAGGTAAAACAACCATGATCAATGTCTTGACAGGTCAGTTGGCTGCAGATCAAGGTAAAACAGTTTTGTTAGGCAAGAATTCTCAAGATTTAACCTCAAATGATTTGGAACAAATCGGTATAGTTAGTGATGGCAGTGGTTTTTATGAAAAGATGAGTCTTTACAAAAATCTTCTCATCTATGCTAAGTTATATGGTCTCAAGTCAGATAGAGTAGTTCAGGTGCTTCAACAGGTTGGATTGGCAGATGCTAAAGATACTATCGCAGAAAAACTATCTACAGGAATGAAACAACGAATGTTCTTGGCCCGTGCCCTTCTGAATGCTCCTAAGATTCTCTTTCTAGATGAGCCAACTAGTGGCTTAGACCCTACAACATCTAAGATGATTCATACCCTACTACAAGAATTAAAGCAGGCGGGGACAACTATTTTTCTGACCACGCATGATATGCATGAAGCAACTCTGCTTTGTGATCGCTTATCTCTTTTAAATAAGGGTAATTTAATAGAGTATGGAAGTCCGCAAGATATCATCCAGAAGTACCATGTGGATAAGAAAGTACGTGTGGTTTATAATGATGGACGAGAACAGATAGTTCCATTTGAAGAATTACCACATTTAGACACGACAGATTTGATGATGGTTCACTCTTGTGAGCCGACACTAGAAGAAATCTTTATCAGATTGACAGGAGAAAAGTTAGATGTTTAGAAAATTAAATGCCCTACTATGGTTAAGAGTGCAAGTTCTTATTAGCAATTCAACTTTGTTAGCGACTTTATTGATGCCTTTTGGTATTGCTGTTGTATATAATGAATTTTTAAATAAGAATGGACAATTGAGCCTATTTTTACTATCTTCTAGCTTGACGATGGTCTTGAGCATGGGAAGTGGTTATATGGTATCGATTATGATGGCAGAAGATAAGGAAAAACGAAATCTTAAATCACTCATCCTAAGTGGTGTGACAGCAACAGAATATACTTTCAGTATGCTTGTTCTCCCTATTCTGATAATGTTACTTGCTATGATTGTACTTCCCATCTATCTTAGAGTAGATGTATCTGGTTATTTATTTGCTTACGTTATCTATTTGCTCCTAGCAACGATTAGTATTATTTTTCTCAACCTTCTAATCGGTGCGGTGTCAGATACTCAATCTAAAGCGCAAGTTTATAGTATCTTCCCTATGTTAATTGTCTCTTTTTTACCTATAATTGCTCTTCAAAATGATACGGCTCAGAAAGTGTTAGATTACTCGTTCGTCGGTCCTATTGTAAATCTTTTAAATCAAAAGGGTGGAGAAATATCCTTTTCTAATATCGGCATGTTACTTGCCTGGGTACTTGTGTTAGGAATAGCGAACCTCTTTGTATTGAAAAATGGCTATAAAGCAAGATAGGAGATTTATATGAAACTACTTAAAAACCTCGGCTGGTTTATTCTAGCTGTTCTATCCTTTTTCTTTGGCTATGGTATGGTTCAGAGCATGGCTCTGTCAGCTCTTGGACTAGGGGCTTCAATCTTTGGAGTCTTACCACTTTATGTCGTCCTGTCAGGGGCCTATGTTTATGGAGTTTACAGATGGTATCAGACAGAAAAGGTTAGCATCCAGACGACTGCTTTTAATCGTCATATCTGGTTGCCTACTCTGGTTTTGCTAGTGGTGATTACAGCCCAGTTCTTTTTACCAGAAGATCCGTCGGTCAGTCAACAAATCGTATCTCAACTGACAGTGGAACAGCCTGCATTTGGTTTCTTTATGGTGGTGGTCTTTGCTCCTTTGACGGAAGAACTTATCTTTAGAGGGATGTTAGCACGCTATCTCTTTCCTAAGCAGGACAATAGCAAACAAACTCTGCTTTTCCTTCTGGTAACTAGTGTTCTGTTTGCCTTGATTCATTCTCCAGGAACTTTGCAACAGTTTTTAGTTTATGCTAGTCTTGGTTTTAGCTTGGGCTTGGCTTATGTAAGCCGAAAAGGTCTTCTTTACAGTATTTCTCTCCACGCTTTGAATAATTTAGTCGGCTTTTTGATGATTCTCATGCTATAATAGAGTCAGGAGGTCACATGAAACGAGTAATTTTATTAGCAGTGATTCAGGCAGTCGTTCTATTTTTCATCATTGGAGCGCTAGCTTATGCCTTTAAGGGCGATTTCTTCTACAACTATCTAGCAGTTGTCTTTGCCCCTATTGCAGGTGTCTTGCGCTTTGGGACAGCTTATACAACGGAAATTGTCTTGCCTCGAAAGGCAGCCGAAATTGCTGAAAAGCGTAAAGCAGGCAAAAATTCAAAATAAAAGAGTCCGGTGAACTTCATCGGACTCTTTTATTGGCGCTAATTTTTAGGACCTTCACTTGATTTTTGAAACCTAGCAAACTTTTCTGCTGATTTTCATGAAGAGCCTGCGCTTTTATGGTAAAATAGTAACAGAATAAAAGAGGAGAGAAACAATGAAACGTAGTATGTATGCTGGTCGTGTTCGTGAGGAACACATCGGACAAGAAATGACCTTGAAAGGATGGGTTGGTCGTCGTCGTGACCTGGGTGGTTTGATCTTTATCGACCTTCGTGACCGTGAAGGAATCATGCAGTTGGTTATCAACCCTGAAAAAGTATCTGCAGAGGTTATGGCAACAGCTGAAAGCCTTCGTAGCGAATTTGTTATCGAGGTGACTGGACAGGTCGCTGCGCGTGAGCAAGCCAATGATAAGTTGCCAACTGGTGCAGTTGAGTTAAACGTGACAGCTCTGACAGTGCTTAATACAGCTAAGACAACCCCATTTGAGATTAAGAATGGCATTGAGGCCAATGACGATACACGTTTACGTTACCGTTACCTTGACCTTCGTCGTCCAGAAATGTTGGAGAATCTTAAACTTCGTGCCAAGGTGACCCACTCTATCCGCAACTACTTGGATGAGTTGGAGTTTATCGATGTGGAGACACCGTTTCTTTCTAAGTCAACGCCAGAAGGGGCGCGTGACTATTTGGTACCATCTCGTGTTAATAAAGGGCATTTTTACGCCCTTCCTCAAAGTCCACAAATCACGAAACAGCTCTTGATGAATGCTGGTTTTGACCGTTATTATCAAATCGTTAAATGTTTCCGTGATGAAGACTTGCGTGGAGACCGCCAGCCCGAATTTACTCAGGTTGACTTGGAAACGTCCTTCCTTACTGAGCAAGAAATCCAAGATATCACAGAAGGCTTGATTGCGCGTGTCATGAAGGAAACAAAAGGCATTGAAGTCACTCTGCCTTTCCCACGTATGAAGTATGATGACGCTATGGCTCTTTACGGTTCTGACAAGCCAGATACTCGTTTTGGCATGTTGCTTCAGGACTTGACAGAAGTGGTCAAAGGTGTAGACTTTAAAGTCTTTTCAGAAGCACCTGCTGTAAAAACCATTGTGGTCAAAGGCGCTGCGGACAATTATTCACGTAAAGACATCGACAAGATGACAGAAGTAGCCAAACAGTATGGTGCCAAAGGTCTTGCTTGGGTCAAGGTTGTTGATGGAGAATTAAACGGACCAGTTGCTAAGTTCTTGACAGGCATCCAAGCAGAATTGACAACAGCGCTTGCACTTGAAGATAAGGACCTCGTTCTCTTTGTGGCGGATACGCTTGAAGTGGCCAATGCAACTCTTGGTGCCCTTCGTGGACGTATTGCCAAAGAGCTTGGCTTGATTGATAACGATAAATTCAACTTCCTTTGGGTAGTTGACTGGCCGATGTTTGAATGGTCTGAAGAAGAAGGTCGCTACATGAGCGCCCACCATCCATTCACACTTCCACAGGAAGAGACTGCTCACGAATTAGAAGGTGATTTGGCGAAGGTTCGTGCCATTGCTTACGATATCGTCTTGAACGGTTATGAACTTGGTGGTGGTAGCCTTCGTATCAATCAAAAAGACCTTCAAGAACGCATGTTCAAGGCTCTTGGTTTCTCAGCTGAAGAAGCAAATGACCAGTTTGGCTTCCTTCTTGAAGCCATGGACT
>CBDFAU010000037.1:0-7742 GCA_965245755.1 Streptococcus mitis
CAACCTGCGGCTAGTTTCCTAGTTTGCTCTTTGATTTTCATTGAGTATAAATAAATACTCCAAAGCCTGCAAAAATCTCAAATATCCTCCTACAATTTGATATAATAGAGAGAAGAACTCATTTGAAGGAGGAAATGATGTCGGTTTTAGTAAAAGAAGTGATTGAAAAGCTTAGACTAGACATTGTCTATGGCGAACCAGAATTACTTGAAAAGGAAATTAATACTGCGGACATTACGCGACCTGGTCTTGAAATGACGGGCTATTTTGACTATTATACGCCTGAGCGAATCCAACTTTTGGGAATGAAGGAGTGGTCCTATCTTGTTTCGATGTCCTCTCACAATCGTTACCAAGTCTTGAAAAAAATGTTTCTACCTGAGACACCTGCGGTCATTGTTGCTCGTGGTTTGGTAGTTCCAGAGGAAATGTTAAAGGCAGCCAGAGAATGTAAGATTGCCATTTTAACCAGTCGTACAGCTACTAGTCGTTTGTCTGGAGAGTTATCTAGTTATCTGGATTCTCGTTTGGCAGAACGGACCAGTGTGCATGGTGTCTTGATGGATATCTATGGAATGGGTGTCTTGATTCAGGGAGATAGTGGCATTGGTAAGAGTGAGACAGGTTTAGAGCTTGTCAAACGTGGTCACCGCTTGGTAGCTGATGACCGTGTCGATATCTTTGCCAAGGATGAGATTACTCTTTGGGGTGAACCAGCTGAAATCTTGAAACATTTGATTGAAATTCGTGGTGTTGGGATTATCGATGTTATGAGTCTCTACGGTGCGAGTGCGGTCAAGGATTCTTCACAAGTCCAGCTAGCCGTTTACCTGGAAAATTACGATACGCATAAGACTTTTGATCGTCTTGGAAACAATGCCGAGGAAATAGAAATTTCTGGCGTAGGCATTCCTCGTATCCGCATTCCAGTTAAAACTGGTCGTAATATCTCTGTCGTGATTGAGGCAGCTGCCATGAATTATCGTGCCAAGGAAATGGGCTTTGATGCGACGCGTTTATTCGAAGAACGTTTGACAAATCTCATTGCTCAGAACGAGGTGCCTAATGCTTGATCCAATTGCTATTCATCTAGGCCCTATAGCCATTCGTTGGTATGCCTTGTGTATTGTGACAGGCTTGATTCTTGCGGTTTATTTGACCATGAAAGAAGCGCCTAGAAAGAAGATCATACCAGACGATATTTTAGATTTCATCTTGATAGCCTTTCCCTTGGCTATTTTAGGAGCTCGTCTCTACTATGTTATTTTCCGTTTTGATTACTATAGTCAGAATTTAGGAGAGATTTTTGCCATTTGGAATGGTGGTTTGGCCATTTACGGTGGTTTGATAACTGGGGCTCTTGTCCTCTATATCTTTGCTGATCGTAAACTCATCAATACTTGGGATTTTCTAGATATTGCGGCACCTAGCGTCATGATTGCCCAAAGTCTAGGCCGCTGGGGTAATTTCTTTAACCAAGAAGCTTATGGTGCAGCAGTGGATAATCTGGATTATCTACCTGGCTTTATTCGTGACCAGATGTATATTGAGGGGAGCTACCGTCAACCGACCTTCCTTTATGAATCTCTATGGAATCTACTTGGCTTTGCCTTGATTCTGATTTTTAGACGAAAATGGAAGAGCCTCAGACGAGGTCATATTACTGCTTTCTACTTGATTTGGTATGGTTTCGGTCGCATGGTCATCGAAGGTATGCGGACAGATAGCCTCATGTTCTTTGGACTTCGAGTATCTCAATGGCTTTCAGTTGTTCTTATCGGATTGGGTATTTTTATCATTCTTTATCAAAATCGTAAGAAGGCCCCTTACTATGTTACAGAGGAGGAAAATTAAATGTTAGAAGTTGCATATATTCTTGTAGCCCTTGCTTTGATTGTATTTTTAGTGTATTTAATCATTACTGTACAAAAGCTTGGACGTGTTATCGATGAAACAGAGAAGACGATTAAAACCTTAACTTCAGATGTAGATGTGACCTTGCATCATACCAATGAATTGCTGGCTAAGGTCAATGTCTTGGCAGATGATATCAATGTCAAGGTGGCAACGATTGATCCACTCTTTAGTGCTGTTGCAGATTTATCTCTATCTGTTTCAGATCTCAATGACCATGCGCGTGTATTGAGTAAGAAAGCTTCATCAGCTGGTTCAAAAACATTTAAGACTGGTGCAAGTTTGTCAGCTCTTCGTCTTGCAAGTAAATTTTTCAAAAAATAAAAAAGGAGAATTCTTATGGGTAAACTATCCTCAATCCTTTTAGGAACCGTTTCAGGTGCAGCTCTTGCCTTGTTTTTAACAAGCGACAAGGGCAAACAAGTTTGCAGTCAAGCTCAAGATTTTCTAGATGATTTGATAGAAGATCCTGAATATGCTAAGGAGCAGGTCTGTGAAAAACTGACAGAGGTTAAGGAACAGGCTACAGATTTTGTTCTGAAAACCAAAGAACAGGTTGAGTCAGGGGAAATCACTGTGGACAGTGTACTTGCTCAAGCAAAATCATGTGCTCGTCAAGCGACAGAAGCATCAAAAGATCGCTTCAATAATCTCAAGGAGCAATGGCAAGAAAAGGCCGAAACTCTTGATGAATCAGAAGAGATTATTATTGACATAACAGAAGAATAAACCATCACCATCTCTGGACAGGCTAGTATCTGGGGATGGTGATTTTTTTCTCGTAGCCTGTCTTTATGGTATAATAATTACTATGCAGAAAAAACCAACGTCCGCCTATGTGCACATCCCGTTTTGTACCCAGATTTGTTATTATTGTGACTTTTCAAAAGTTTTTATCAAGAATCAGCCGGTAGATAGTTATTTGGAACATTTGCTGGAAGAGTTTCGTTCTTATGATATTCAAAAGTTGAGAACCCTCTATATCGGTGGTGGCACACCGACAGCTTTGTCAGCTTCGCAACTGGAGGTGTTATTGAAGGGATTGACTAAAAACTTGGACCTGTCTGTTTTAGAAGAGTTGACTATTGAGGCTAATCCAGGCGACTTGGATGCGGATAAGATTGCTGTTTTGAAAAACTCGGCTGTCAACCGTGTTTCGCTAGGTGTGCAGACCTTTGATGACAAGATGCTGAAAAAGATTGGGCGCAGTCATTTGGAGAAGGATATTTATGAAAATATCGACCGTCTGAAACTGGCTGGTTTTGACAATATCTCCATCGATTTGATTTATGCACTGCCTGGTCAGACCATGGAGCAGGTCAAGGAAAATGTGGCTAAGGCTATTGGGCTGGATATTCCTCATATGAGTTTGTATAGCTTGATTTTGGAAAATCATACGGTCTTTATGAACCGTATGCGACGAGGGAAGTTGCCTCTGCCTAAGGAGGAAGTGGAAGCTGAGATGTTTGAATATATCATCGCAGAGCTGGAGCGAGCTGGTTTTGAGCATTATGAGATTTCCAATTTCTCAAAGCCTGGTTTTGAAAGTCGCCACAATCTCATGTACTGGGACAATGCTGAATACTATGGCATCGGTGCTGGGGCATCTGGCTATGTCAATGGTGTTCGCTATAAAAACCACGGCCCGATTCGTCATTATCTCAGTGCGGTTGAGGAAGGCAATGCGCGCATCACAGAAGAGCACCTGAGTCAAAAGGAGCAAATGGAAGAAGAAATGTTCCTGGGGCTTCGCAAGAAATCAGGAGTCTCCATGGCGCGATTTGAGGAAAAATTTGGGCGGTCTTTTGATGGACTTTATGGAGAAATTGTCAAGGACTTGGTTCAACAAGGTCTCATGCAAATAGAGGGTGACCGCGTGCGCATGACAAAGAGAGGTCTCTTTTTAGGAGACACTGTAGCAGAACGATTTATTTTGGAGTAGGATGATGGGCTTAACTTATCAAATGAAAATGAAAATTCCTTTTGATATGGCTGATATGAACGGTCATATCAAGCTTCCAGATGTGATTTTACTGTCTCTGCAAGTTTCAGGGATGCAGTCGATTGAACTGGGAGTTAGTGATAAGACTATTTTGGAAGAGCATAATCTGGTCTGGATTATCACAGACTATGATATTGAGGTGGTTCGTTTGCCTCGTTTTGCGGAAGAAATTACCATCGAAACGGAAGCTTTGAGCTATAATCGACTTTTTTGCTACCGTCGCTTTACCATTTATGATGAAACGGGGCAGGAGCTCATTCACATGATGGCGACCTTTGTTCTCATGGACCGAGACAGTCGAAGAGTTCATGTTGTCGAGCCTGAGATTGTGGCTCCTTACCAGTCTGATTTTGATAAAAAACTTATCCGCGGGCCAAAGTATGAGTCCTTGACCGAGCCAGTCAGCAAGGATTACCATGTCCGTTTTTACGACTTAGATATGAATGGCCATGTCAATAACAGTAAATATCTGGACTGGATTTTTGAGGTAATGGGAGCAGATTTTTTGACCCAATATATTCCCAAGAAAATCAATCTCAAGTATGTCAAGGAAGTTCGACCAGGTGGGGTGATTACATCGGCTGTTGAACGAACTGGACTGGAAACCAAGCATGAGATTACCAGCGACGGTATTACCAATGCACAGGCTATTATTACTTGGCAAGAAATAGAAAAGGATTAGGGAGAAATAGATGAAATATAAAGGCTATTTAATTGATTTAGACGGAACCATTTATAAGGGGAAAGACAGAATCCCAGCAGGGGAGGCTTTTGTCCATGAATTGCAAAAGCGGGATATCCCCTATCTTTTTGTAACAAACAATACAACCCGCACTCCAGAGAGTGTTCAAGAGATGTTGGCTCAGAATTTTAATATCGATACGCCCCTATCGACTGTCTACACAGCGACTTTGGCAACGATCGACTATATGAACGACTTGGGGCTTGAAAAGACCGTCTATGTCATCGGAGAAGCAGGGCTCAAGGAAGCCATCAAGGCAGCTGGTTATGTGGAAGACAAGGATAATCCTGCCTATGTGGTAGTAGGTCTGGACTGGCAAGTCGACTATGAAAAATTTGCGACAGCAACTCTTGCCATCCAAAAGGGAGCTCATTTTATCGGAACCAATCCTGACCTCAACATTCCGACAGAACGTGGTCTTTTACCAGGTGCTGGTTCACTGATTACGCTGCTTGAAGTAGCAACACGTGTGAAGCCTGTTTATATTGGGAAACCAAATGCTATCATTATGAACAAGGCGGTTGAGCACTTAGGTTTGGAACGTGAAGAATTAATCATGGTTGGAGATAACTATTTAACAGATATCCGAGCAGGGATTGACAATGGCATTCCAACGCTCTTGGTGACGACCGGTTTTACCAAGGCAGAAGAAGTAGCAGACCTGCCAATCGCACCGACACATGTGGTTTCTAGCCTTGCGGAGTGGGATTTTGATGAAAACTAAACTGACCTTTTGGAGCTCTATGCTCTTTCTCCTGTCCGTCTCAATCCTTATGACCATTTATCTGGCTTGGAGTTTTTATCCTATGGAGATTCAGTGGCTGAACTTAACGAAACGAGTTTATCTAAAACCAGAAACCATTCAGTACAACTTTCATATCTTGATGAATTATCTGACCAATCCTTTTAGTCAGGTCTTGCAGATGCCTGATTTTCGTTCGTCAGCTGCTGGGCTACACCATTTTGCAGTGGTCAAGAGCCTCTTCCACTTGGTTCAGTTAGTAGCCTTAGTGACACTGCCAAGTTTCTATTTCTTTGTTAAAAGGATTGTGAAAAAGGGTTTCTTGTCTCTCTATCGTAAAAGTCTCTTGGCCCTAGTAGTCTTGCCTGTGCTGATTGGGCTTGGGGGAGTCTTGATTGGTTTTGACCAGTTCTTTACTCTTTTCCATCAAATCCTCTTTGTGGGAGATGATACCTGGCTTTTTGACCCAGCCAAGGATCCAGTGATTCTGATTTTGCCAGAGATTTTCTTCCTGCATGCCTTCCTCCTCTTTTTCGCTCTCTATGAAAGCTTCTTTGGCTATCTGTATCTGAAAAGTCATAGGAAATAATACTAAAGATATTCTTATTTTGCATAAATCAATTAGGTATGTGATTCGAAACTATTGTCAAGAATGAATTAATCAAATCCAAAAAGAGTTAATCGTTCGCAAACAGTCTATCTTTCTTGAAAAAATAGGCTTTTTTTTCTAAAAATCTCTAGTCAAGCGCTTTATTTTTTTGTATAATAGAAGTAGCAAAGTATAGATAAGAAGAGAAAAGCATGATTACACTATTTCTATCACCGAGCTGTACTTCATGTCGTAAGGCGAAGGCTTGGTTAGAAAAACATAAGGTGCCCTTTGAGGAGCACAATATTATGACCAGTCCTTTAACGAGAAAAGAATTGCAACACATTCTTTCCTTGACCGAAAATGGTACTGATGACATCATTTCAACTCGTTCAAAAATTTTTCAAAAATTAGATATTGATGTAGAGAGTATTTCGGTATCGGAATTGCTTCATTTGATTGAGCAGTACCCTAGTCTTTTGCGTCGCCCAATTATTATCGATGCCAAACGCATGCAGATCGGTTTTAATGAAGATGAGATTCGTGCTTTTCTCCCTCGTAGTTACCGTAAGCAAGAACTAAAAGAAGCAAGAATGAGAGCTGGTATTAGTTAATGAACAAACAGTATAGTTACCCACTAGATTTGTCGTGGAGCACTGAAGAACTTGCTTCAGTGCTTTCTTTTTTTAATGATGTTGAAGCCGCCTATGAGGGCAAGGTAGAGGCTAAAAAGCTGCTGGATTCCTATAAGAGTTTCAAGTCTGTCGTGCCAAGTAAGAGTGAAGAGAAACGTTTGGGACGAGAATTTGAAACAGTTAGTGGCTATTCGCTTTACCGAGCAGTTCAGGCTGCCAAGGAAAAAGGGGAAGGAAAGATTTCTCTTGGAAAGTAAGTTTGAATTTGCCAAAGAGCTTGTTAAGAGAGCGGGCCAGTACATCCTTGACCATATGCAGGAAGACTTGCGTGTTGAAACCAAGTCCTCTCCAACAGATTTGGTGACCAAACTGGACAAGGAAGTTCAGGAGCTATTGGTTGGTGAGATTTTGTCTCGTTAT
Source organism: Streptococcus mitis (assembly GCA_965245755.1). GTDB lineage: Bacteria > Bacillota > Bacilli > Lactobacillales > Streptococcaceae > Streptococcus > Streptococcus mitis_DY. The sequence continues at coordinate 7,045 of CBDFAU010000037.1, forward strand.
CCTGAAGATAAGATTTGTGCTGAAGAAGGTTGTCTGCGAGCCTCGGTTCAAGAGGGCAGGGTTTGGGTTATTGATCCGATTGATGGGACCAATAATTTTGTAGCCCAGCAGGAAGATTTTGCTGTCATGATGGCTTATTTTGAGAATGGTCAGGGACAGTTTGGTCTCATTTATGATGTGGTCAAAGGGGATTGTTATCACGGTGGTGGAGCCTTTCCAGTTTGTCTAAATGATAAGCCCCTAGCTCCCTTTAAAGCAAAACCACTTGGAGATTTTCTCATTGCAGGGAATAGTGGTATGTTGGAAACCAACGAATGGGGTCTGGCTGATTTGAGTCGAGCTGTGCTTGGTGTTCGAGTCTATGGGAGTGCGGCCATTAGTTTTGCCAAGATTTTGTCAGGGCGTTTGTTGACCTATGTCACTTATCTGCAACCATGGGATTATGCTGCGGCTAGTATTTTAGGGGAAAGTCTGGGCTATCGGGTTGTGACCCTATCTGGTCAAGCGCTTGATTTTCAAACCAGACAGCCGGTCATGATGCTACCTCTTGAGATGCAGGAGGAAATTCAGTCCTATATTTACGAAAGGAAAAGAACTTAAATGCAATTTCCAGAAGGATTTGTTGAAAAATATGAAGAGATACTAGGAGATGAGGCAAGAGATTTTCTTGCCTCTTTTGAGGAGGAAGCGGTTTCGGC
>CBDFAU010000038.1:0-7444 GCA_965245755.1 Streptococcus mitis
GTTCAAACGTGGGCGATCAGCAGTTCCAGAGAGTTTTCCGCGAACGCGACGGTGGCGTTTTTGGCGGAGTTTGTTTTTATCTGGTTTTGAAATCACAGTTTTCACCTCTTTAGTTTTAAATCGTGTGCTATGCACAAAGTTGGAAAATAAGTTGTTGGTTGAGAAGCAACCACTCAACATTATTTACCTGTTTTACCTTCTTTACGGCGAACGAATTCACCAACGTAACGGATACCTTTACCTTTATATGGTTCTGGTGAACGAAGGCTACGTACGTAAGCAGCTGTTTGACCAACTACTTCTTTTGAAATTCCGCTAACAACGATTGTTGTTGGGTTTGGAAGCTCAAAAGTAATTCCTTCTGGAGCTTCAACTTCGTCTGGATGAGATTTACCAACAGCCAAAACAAGTTTAGATCCTTGAAGTTGTGCACGGTAACCAACCCCGCGCATTTCAAGTTCTTTCTTGAATCCTTCTGATACACCAACAACCATGTTGTTCAAAAGGGCACGAGTAGTTCCGTGAATAGTTTTCATTTCTTTTGAATCGTTTGGACGGTGAAGGGTTACTTCAGTACCTTCCACACGGATTTCAATATCTTTTGAGAACTCACGAGTAAGTTCTCCTTTAGGTCCTTTTACAGTTACAACGTTGTCATTGTTAGTGATTTCAACACTAGCAGGCAACACGATAACTTTATTACCAATACGTGACATGTTTATTTCTCCTGTTAAATTGTCAGGCCAGAACGGCCAGTTTTCACGGGGTTCGGATACTTATTTAGTTCAAGAGCTGAACTGAACACGCTCTAAGAACTGTGCAAAATAGATAAGTTGGCTTGTTTGTAAACAAACTTCTCCAACTTCCTAATTTTGCTTTGTTCTTTACGAGCTTTGTATCTTGATTTGAGTTCGAGCTAAGAATTTGGTGAAAAAGATAAGTTTGTCTTGGAGCATCGCTCCTGCTACAAACTTCCTATTTTCACTGCATTCTTTTAACGCTCTCACATCATCAATTACCAAACGTAAGCGATAACTTCCCCACCAACATTCTTTTGGCGTGCTTCTTTATCAGTAAGCAAACCTTCAGAAGTTGAAAGGATAGCAATTCCAAGTCCGTTAAGAACTTTTGGAAGGTCTTCACGTTTTTTGTAGACACGAAGTCCTGGTTTAGAAACACGTTTCAAGTTAGTGATAACTTTTTCACCGTTTGGTCCGTATTTAAGGAATACACGGATGATGCCTTGTTTGTCATCTTCGATGATTTCAACGTTTTTTACAAAACCTTCGCGTTTAAGGATTTCAGCAATCCCTTTTTTGATGTTTGATGCAGGTACTTCAAGTACTTCGTGTTTAGCTTGGTTAGCGTTACGAATACGAGTTAGGAAGTCTGCGATTGGGTCAGTCATAACCATTTTGTTTTTCTCCTCTTACTAGTAGTTTGCAAGTTGCACTTGCTAGTTAATATATGATACAAAGAGCGTAAGGCAAGAGCAAAAATAGTCAATTTGATGTAGGAGCGATGCTCCAAAGAAAATTGGTCTTTTTTGCCAAAGCTGTAGCTCGTGTTCAAATTGGCAAACCCAACTGAACCCGGGCTAAACTCTGTGTGAAAAAGATAAACTTTCCTAGAAACTTCAGTTTCTTCGTCAAGTTTCCTATTTTCACTTAGAGTTTTGACGCCCTTGATATCTTAAATTACCAAGATGCTTTTGTTACACCAGGGATTTGTCCTTTGTAAGCTAATTCACGGAAGCAAACACGGCAAAGTTTAAATTTGCGGTAAACTGAATGTGGACGACCACATTTTTCACAACGAGTATAAGCTTGAGTAGAGAACTTCGCTGGACGTTTGTTCTTAGCAATCATTGATTTTTTAGCCATTAGATTTACCTCCTATATTATTTTGCAAAAGGCATTCCAAGGCCTGTAAGCAATGCACGTGACTCTTCGTCAGTGTTAGCAGTTGTTACGATAACGATGTCAAGACCACGAGTTTTGTCAACGTCATCGAAGTTGATTTCTGGGAAGATCAATTGTTCTTTCACACCAAGTGTGTAGTTTCCGCGTCCATCAAATGATTTTGTTGGAACACCGTGGAAGTCACGTACACGTGGAAGTGAAACTGAAACCAATTTATCCAAGAATTCGTACATACGTTCACCACGAAGGGTAACTTTTGCACCAATCGCAACACCTTCACGAAGACGGAAGCCGGCGATTGATTTTTTAGCTTTAGTGATAAGTGGTTTTTGACCTGAGATAAGTGCCAATTCTTCAGCAGCTTTTTCAAGGCTTTTAGCGTTTGATACAGCTTCACCAACACCCATGTTCAAAACAATCTTATCTACTTTAGGCACAGCCATCACTGATGAGTAGTTGAATTGTTCTGTCAAAGCAGGAACTACTTCATTAAGATATTTTTCTTTTAAACGATTTGCCATTATACTTCTCCTTTCCTTCGTGATTAATCAAGCACTTCGCCTGATTTTTTGTTGTAGCGAACTTTTTTACCGTCTACAAATTTGTAACCAACACGACCAGCTACACCATTTTTGTCCAAAACTTGAACGTTTGATACGTGGATAGCTGCTTCTTTCTCGATGATACCACCTTGAGGAAGCTCGTTAGTTGGACGTTGGTGTTTCTTAACGATGTTAACACCTTCAACGATAACTTTGTTTACTTTTGGAAGGGCAGTAAGGACAACAGCTTCTGTTCCCTTATCTTTACCAGCGATTACGCGAACTTTGTCGCCTTTTTTTACAAACATTAGGTTTCTCCTTGATTTTTCTTACGCCCATAAGGGCACCCTGGAGGTAAATCCAGGGGACTAGTTTGTTTCTAAAAATTAAAGTACTTCTGGAGCAAGTGACACGATCTTCATGAAGCCACCTTCACGCAATTCACGTGCAACTGGGCCAAAGATACGTGTTCCGCGAGGAGTTTTGTCTTCACGGATGATAACTGCTGCGTTTTCGTCAAACTTGATGTATGAACCATCAGCACGACGAGCACCTGATTTAGTACGAACGATAACTGCTTTAACAACGTCACCTTTTTTAACCGCACCACCAGGAGTAGCTTGTTTTACAGATGCCACGATAACATCACCGATGTTTGCAAATTTACGTCCTGAACCACCAAGAACTTTGATAGTCAAGATTTCGCGAGCACCGCTGTTGTCTGCGACTTTCAAACGAGTTTCTGTTTGAATCATTTCAGTTTTCTCCTTTCAGGTTTGATTAGATGATGACCGCTTCTTCAACAACTTCTACAAGACGGAAACGTTTTGTAGCTGAAAGCGGACGAGTTTCCATGATACGTACGATATCGCCTTCTTTGGCAACATTGTTTTCATCATGAGCTTTGTATTTTTTAGAGTAGTTAATACGTTTACCATAGACTGGGTGGTTACGTTTTGTTTCAACTACAACTGTGATTGTCTTGTCCATTTTGTCAGATACAACACGTCCAACAAGAACTTTACGATTATTGCGTTCCATTGAAATTTCTCCTTCCCTAGTCTATTATTTCGCTTCAGATTGAACTGTTTTGATACGAGCGATTTGTTTTTTAACTTCTTTCAAGCGAGCTGTTTGTTCCAATTGACCAGTAGCAGCTTGGAAACGAAGTTCAAACAATTCTTTTTTCAATTCGTTTTCGCGCTTCGCGAGTTCTTCTTGAGAAAGACCACGAAGTTCTTTAACAAATTCTTTTACTTCATTAAGTTTCATGCCTTCTCCTTATTCTGCTTCACGTTTTACGAATTTACATTTAACTGGCAATTTGTGGCTAGCAAGACGAAGCGCTTCGCGAGCGATCTCTTCAGATACACCAGCGATTTCGAACATCACTTTACCACGTTTAACTGGTGCTACCCAACCTTCAGGTGCCCCTTTACCAGATCCCATACGCACACCGATAGCTTTAGCAGTGTATGATTTGTGTGGGAAGATTTTAATCCAAACTTTACCACCACGTTTCATGTAACGAGTCATGGCGATACGAGCAGCTTCGATTTGGCGGTTAGTGATCCAGTGGCTAGTTGTAGCTTGAAGACCGTATTCACCGAATGCTACTTCTTTTCCACCTTTTGCTTCACCGCGCATTTTTCCACGGAATTCACGACGGTGTTTAACACGTTTAGGTACTAACATTGGTTATTTACCTCCTTTAGTGTTTTTGCGAGCTGGAAGAACTTCACCACGGTAGATCCATACTTTAACACCAAGTTTACCGTATGTAGTATCTGCTTCTTCCCAAGCGTAATCGATATCTGCACGAAGTGTGTGAAGTGGAACAGTTCCTTCAGAGTATCCTTCAGCACGGGCGATATCTGCACCGTTCAAACGACCTGATACTTGAGTTTTGATTCCTTTAGCTCCAGCACGCATTGCACGTTGGATTGCTTGTTTTTGTGCACGACGGAAAGCAACACGTTGCTCCAATTGACGAGCAATTCCTTCACCTACAAGGTGAGCATCCAAATCAGGTTGTTTGATTTCGATGATGTTGATGTGTACTTGTTTTCCAGTCAATTTGTTAAGTTTTGCACGGAGTGCATCAACGTTAGCACCACCTTTACCGATTACCATACCTGGTTTAGCAGTGTGAAGTGAAACGTTAACTTTGTTTACTGCGCGTTCGATTTCGATAGTTGAAACTGCTGCGTCAGCAAGTTCTTTTTGAACGAATTTACGGATTGCAAGATCTTCATGAAGGTAATCCGCGTATTCTTTTTCAGCATACCATTTGGCATCCCAATCACGGATGATGCCGACACGCATACCAATTGGATGTACTTTTTGACCCACGATTTTACCTCCTTATTTTTCTGCAACAGCTACAGTGATGTGAGCTGTACGTTTGTTGATTGGTGAAGCTGAACCTTTCGCACGTGGACGGAAACGTTTCATAGTTGGTCCTTCGTTTGCGAATGCTTCAGATACTACCAAGTTAGCTTTATCCAAACCAAAGTTGTTTTCAGCGTTAGCTACAGCTGAATTCAAAACTTTCAAGATGATTTCAGCAGCTTTGTTTGGAGTGAATGTTAAGATTGCGATTGCATCGGCTACGCTTTTACCACGGATGTTATCAAGAACAAGACGTGATTTACGAGGTGAAACACGTACTGTACGAGCCATTGCTTTAGCTGAAGTAATTTCTGCCATTTATGTTCTCCTTATTTTCTACGTGTTTTCTTGTCGTCTGCAGCGTGACCTTTGTAAGTACGAGTTGGTGCAAATTCACCAAGTTTGTGACCTACCATGTCTTCTTGGATGTAAACAGGTACGTGTTTACGTCCGTCATAAACTGCAATAGTGTAACCAATGAAACTTGGGAAGATCGTTGAACGACGTGACCAAGTTTTAATAACTTTTTTCTTTTCGTCGTTAGCTTGAGCTTCAACTTTTTTCATCAAATGCTCATCGACGAAAGGTCCTTTTTTAAGACTGCGTCCCATTTTTATATTTTCTCCTTTAAATGTTGTACCACAGCGGCTTGCGCTCCTATGGAGCGCTACCGAGCTGGCGGATTTACTAGTTGCTTAAGCGACTAGTTTAATATTATTTCTCGTTGCGACGACGAACGATAAGTTTGTCAGATTTCGCTTTCTTGTTACGAGTTTTAAGACCAAGAGCAGGTTTGCCCCATGGAGTAGATGGTGCTTTACGACCAACTGGCGCTTTACCTTCACCACCACCGTGTGGGTGATCGTTAGGGTTCATTACAGAACCACGAACTGTTGGGCGGATACCTTTCCAACGGCTACGTCCTGCTTTACCAAGGTTTACAAGTCCGTGTTGTTCGTTTCCGACAACACCAACTGTAGCACGGCAAGTTCCAAGAATCATACGAACTTCACCTGATTGAAGACGAACAAGAACGTATTTACCTTCAGAACCCAATACTTGAGCAGATGCTCCAGCAGCACGTACCAATTCACCACCACGACCTGGTTTCAACTCGATGTTGTGGATCAAAGTACCAACTGGGATGTTAGCAAGTGGAAGAGCGTTTCCGACTTTGATATCTGCTTCTGGACCTGAAACGATACGTTGACCTACTTCAAGACCTTTTGGAGCGATGATGTATGCTTTCACACCGTCAGTGTAGTGTACAAGAGCGATGTTTGCAGAACGGTTTGGATCGTACTCGATTGTTTTAACAACTGCTTCAACGTTGTCTTTGTTACGTTTAAAGTCAACCAAACGGTAGAAACGTTTGTGTCCACCACCTTGGTGACGAACTGTGATACGACCGTTGTTGTTACGACCAGCCTTGCTCTTCAATGCAACAAGCAATGATTTTTCAGGAGTGCTTGTTGTGATTTCAGCGAAATCCAAAGAAGTCATATTACGGCGACCGTTTGTTGTTGGTTTATAAACACGAATTCCCACGATATTTCCTCCTTAGATTATTCAGCTTCAGCAGCAAACAACTCGATTGCTTTAGAATCAGCTGTAAGTGTGATGATAGCTTTTTTAGTTTTGTTAGTAAAACCAGTGTAACGTCCAACACGTTTAGCTTTTGGTTTTACGTTGATTGTGTTAACATTAGCAACTTTAACACCTTCGAAAGCAGCTTCAACAGCTTGCTTGATCAAAAGCTTGTGTGCACGAGTGTCAACTTCAAATACATATTTTCCTGCTTCAAGTTGAGCCATTGAGCTTTCAGTGATGACAGGTTTTTTGATAACATCATACAAATTCATTATGCAAGAACCTCCTCGATTTTAGAGATAGCTGCTTGAGTAACAAGAAGTTTGTCACTATTTGCGATGTCAAGAACACTTGCAGTTGTAGCAGTCGCAACTTTCACGTTTGGAAGGTTACGAGCTGAGAGAGCTGCGAATTCGTTTCCTTCTTCAAGAATAACAAGGACTTTAGAATCGATGCTCAAAGCTGCAAGAACTTTTGCAAATTCAGCAGTTTTTGGAGCTGTAAATTCAAGAGAATCAACGGCTACAAATTTATTTTCAGCAACTTTTTCTGAGTAAACAGATTTAAGCGCAAGGCGACGAACTTTTTGAGGAAGTTTGTACGCATAGCTACGTGGAGTTGGTCCGAAGACGATTCCACCACCACGCCATTGTGGAGAGCGGATAGAACCTTGACGAGCACGTCCAGTTCCTTTTTGACGCCATGGTTTGCGTCCGCCACCTGAAACAGCTGAGCGGTTTTTAACTGCGTGAGTTCCTTGACGAAGGCTAGCACGTTGGCTGATGATCACATCAAACACAACAGATTGGTTTGGTTCGATACCAAAGATTGCATCGTTAAGAACAACTTCGCCAGCTTGTTTACCAGTTTGGTCGAATAATGTTACATTTGCCATTTTGACTGTATTCCCCTTTCCTTATTATTTACCAGCTTTAACTGCTGACTTGATAGTGATAAGAGATTTCTTAGCACCTGGTACGTTACCTTTGATAAGGATAA
>CBDFAU010000039.1:0-6368 GCA_965245755.1 Streptococcus mitis
CATCATATCGTTGTCTCCATTTTAAAGAAGGAGAGGGAAGGCAAGGAAGGCTTGTCTCCCTCTCTTCTAGTTTTTCTTAATTTTTCAATTCCGCTAGATCGTTGTTAGCAAGGGCTGCTTCAACATCCGCACGGTAAGTTGCTTTCTCGTCTTCTGTCCAGTCATAGAATCGTCCCATTTCATCCAAAACTGGCTCAACGATGCTATCCAAACTATCACGCATAAAGAGCATGTGGTTGGTACGACGAAGAAGGAAGTCAACTGGGCTCAGAGCCAACTCATTGCGCATTGCATAGTGAAGTGACAAAGTATCCGCCAAACTGAGTCCTGGTGCTTGTTCCAAACTATGAGCAAGAGCAAAGACTTTCGGTGCATTTGAACCGTAGAGATTTGCGAGATAGTGAGCTTCCTTGCTATCCAAGCCACGTGACACTCCAAGTTGCGCAAAGGCTTCGATTTCTGAGTCCACATTTGCTGGGTTCAATTCCCCACCTGAAACAGGGTAAGTCTTAGAATTGATGAGTTTAAAGCTACGGTCAAATTCTGCTTTGAGGATGTCAACCACGCGCTCCATAGCTCCTTCAGCCATCTTACGGTAGTCTGTGATTTTACCACCAGCAAGGGTCAAGAGGCCATTGTCATCTCGGTCCAAGCTCGAACCACGTGAAACTGCAGATGGGTCCAAATGTTTCTCAGAGGTACTGCTTTCAAGCTTGCTGACAGCAGACTCAACATCTTCACGCGTTTTTTCTTTAGAGAGGTAAGACTCAACAGTCGCAATCAAGTTGTTAAAGCTTTCATCACTGATTGTACCGTTATTTCCTCCATTGTAGTCAGAAGCGCTATTGCCTGCGATCAATGGACGAAGACCTGCCCAGCTACTTTCGATATCATCAATGGTAATGTTCGCTTCTGGGAAGCGGTTGTTGACAATACCAAGTAGGTAATCTACATCTTCCTGCGTCACTTTTGGATGTTCCAAATCACCTGTGTAGTCTGTATCAGTTGTACCAAAGTAAGTCTTGTTTTCACGTGGGAGAACAAAGACCATACGACCGTCACCCAAACCTGTGTCAAAGTAAACTGGCTGTGAAACCTTGATCTTGCTTGAATCCACGACTAGGTGAACTCCCTTAGTTGGACGCATTTGTGAGAATTGGGTTCCCTTATTAGACAAATTGCGTACCTTATCACTCCAAGGACCTGTTGTGTTAATCACCAGACGGGCCTTGATTTCAAAGACTTGGTCTGTCAAGAGATCACGAGCTACAACACCTGTAATCTTGCCACTTTCGTCAAATAAGAAACCTTCTGCTTTAACGTGGTTGGCAATGAGGGCACCGTCTTGGTTGGCACGTTTGATGTTTTCAATCACGAGACGTGCATCGTTGTTACGGAAGTCAAGGTAAACCCCACCTCCTACCAAACCTTCTTTCTTCAAGTTTGGCTGGCGTTCCAAGACTTCTTCCTTACTCAAGACCTTGTTAGCAGCTGGTGTGTTGTTAACTCCTGCCAAAAGGTCGTACAAATCCATAGCTACTTTAAGACGGAAGAGGCTAAAGGTTGCTCCATCTTCATCGTAAACTGGCAAGAGCATTGGGTCCGGTTTTGGAATGTGTGGTGCGATTTGTTGAACCACTGCACGTTCAGAAACTGTATCTGATACTACTTCTACATCAAATTGCTTAAGGTAACGTAGTCCTCCGTGAACCAATTTTGTTGAACGACTGGATGTTCCTTCTGCGAAGTCCTGCATTTCAATCAAACCAGTATCTAGACCACTAGCTGCTGCCTGCAAGGCTACACCAGCCCCTGTAATTCCTCCACCGATAATCAAGAGGTCCAAGGTACGTTCCTGCATTTTTTGAATTGATAATTCACGTGTTTTCTTTGAAAATTCCATATTTACACACTTTCTAACTAAGTCGCTTTATTCTTCCAGTATTAGTCGTCTACTTCCGCAAAGACTTGGGTTGCTTTCACAGCTTTCTTCCAGCCCTTGTAGAGTTGTTCCTTGCGAGATTCGTTCATAGATGGCTCGAAGAGCTCTCCTGTCTCGTTCAAGAGTTTCAACTCATCCAAGTCTTTCCAATAGCCCACTGACAAACCTGCTAAGAAGGCTGCCCCCAAAGCTGTTGTTTCCAAGTTTTTGGCGCGTGCGATATCGATTCCCAAAATGTCAGCTTGGAACTGCATGAGGAAATTGTTCATAGCTGCACCACCGTCTACTTTCAAGACTTGGATAGCTGTCTGAGCATCCACTTGCATGGTGTCGATGATGTCACGCACTTGATAAGCGATAGATTGCAAAGTCGCCTTGATAAAGTCTTCTTTAGTTGTTCCACGAGTTAAGCCAAAGACAGAACCGCGAGCGTTTTGGTTCCAGTATGGAGCACCTAGACCTGTAAAGGCTGGAACGACATAAACTTCATCATTGTTGTGAGAATCACGAGCGTATTTTTCAGATTCTGGTGAATTTTCTACCATACGAAGACCGTCACGAAGCCATTGAATGGCACTTCCTGCGATGAAGATAGAACCTTCCAAGGCATAGTAAACCTTGCCATTGATTCCGTAACCAATGGTTGTCAAGAGATTGTTTTCAGACAGCTGCATCTCTTCACCAGTATTCATGATGATGAAAGAACCTGTTCCATAAGTATTCTTGACCATACCTGGTTCAAAGGCCAACTGTCCAAAGAGGGCTGCCTGTTGGTCCCCAGCCATACCTGAGATTGGAACTTCTCCACCATAGAAGTGGAATGGCGCTGTCTTACCGTAGATTTCAGAGTTAGAACGAACTTCAGGCAACATTGCTTTAGGAATATTGAGGATTTCCAAAATCTCATCATCCCATTTGAGTTCTTTAATGTTATAAAGCATGGTACGAGCTGCATTTGAGTAGTCAGTCACGTGAGCTGCACCGTCAGTCAATTTCCAAACCAACCAAGTATCGATGGTACCAAAGAGCAATTCCCCTTTTTCTGCTCGCTCTTGAGCGCCTTCTACATGATCCAAAATCCAACGAACCTTAGTCGCTGAGAAGTAAGCATCAATTATCAAACCAGTCTTTTCATGGAATTTTTCCACATAACCTTGACTTTTTAGTTGTTCAGCCAAAGGAGCTGTCTGACGTGATTGCCAAACAATAGCGTTGTAGATAGGAAGTCCTGTTTTCTTATCCCAGACGACAGTTGTTTCACGCTGGTTGGTAATCCCGATTGCTTCGATTTGATTTGGCTTGACACCACTTTCGATGAAAGCTCCAGCAATAACTGACTGGACAGAATTCCAAATTTCATTGGCATTGTGCTCAACCCAACCTGCTTGAGGGAAAATCTGAGTAAACTCTTTTTGACTCGAGCTAACTTTTTCTCCTTTTTTGTTGAAAATGATGGCACGAGAACTTGTAGTTCCCTGGTCAATGGCCATAATGTATTTTTCTTGTGACATGTGCTGTCCTCCTGATAAAGATCTTGAGGATGTTTCCTCTTTACACTTACTAGTATACAAAATAAAGCGCTTTCTTGTTTATCAACTTTTTTTAATTTTTTAAAAAATGTGAGTAGATTGTGTGAATTTCACAAAAAAGACCTGGAACAACCAAGCCTTTTAAGTGAATAATAACTGACGAATCGCTGCCAAATCTTCCAAATCCAAGTCGTTTTTTAAATAATAAACTGGAGTCTGTTCCTTCTTATGAATCGGGTTATTGGTAACCAGCAAATCATAATGTCGAGTTCGGTCATAGGCTTCAATGGTAATAAAACGATTGTATTCCAAATACCGTTTCAAAATGGCTGCCATCCTTGAAAAGACAAGAAAACCTGATGTCAAATCCAAACCAATCCGCATATGCTGGCCACCATTTTCAGCCATATATTCAATTAACTGGAGCCATTCCCAGAGAATTTTCTTATCCAAATCCGTCCCCTGCTGAAAGGCAGGCAAGGCATGAAAAATCTCCTCTGCCGTTCCCCTAAAATCATGTTCCATCAAAAAATAAGGATGACGATTCTCCAACTGGTACTTGTAGCGGTCCTGTAAAATATAGCCCTTATAGAGATAGACTTGAGCACAAAGCTGACTGAGTTCATAGGTAACGTGATCCTCTGTATAATCACCCAGCAACTCCTCCTTCTTCATTTCTTGAATCAACTGTGTCAGCAAATCGGCCAACTGCCCTCCAAAACCAAGGATATATTCCATAGTATGAAGAGGAAGAATGCGATGAGATAGGAGGAAAGAGAAGAAAATCATCATCTCCCCATCCTCAGTTCCTAGAGGAAGGTGTTGTCCAGCAAAAAAGGACGGAGCCTTTCTCAGCAAACGAAGGTAGAAAATATTGTCAAAATACCCTCGCATTTTCTCTTCTATCACTTGGAACTGACAAGCATTAACCCGAAGACGCTGTTGACTGATATGAGCCCAGAGAACCAAGTCCAATTTCTGACCCGAAGACAAACTTGCACCGCAGATTTCTTCTAAAGTGGCAATCTCCTGTTTTCTCTCTGGTTTCTGCATGTGACCTTCCCATTCCTGACTGGACCAGACCTTGCGGAAAAGACAGAAATAGAAATAGCGAATCTGATGCTCTGGACCTCGCCAACGTCCATTTTGGATAGATAAGTCAAATTCTGACAAAATCTGATTCAAACTAGCTAAGTGGCGACCAAGCGTAGCCTCACTAATCATCAATTCTTGAGCCAGCTGATGGGCTAAAAACTGTTGGTGGTAGAGAAGATAAACAAGAATCTGGTATTTAACAGCATTCTCCAAAAACAGGCTCCGAATATCTCTCCCCTTGGTCGCTGCACCGATCGATAGACGCAGATTTTCATCTTCTAAGTGAATAGTCAGCTCTAAGCCACTGTCCAAAGCCTTGTCATTGAGTAGGGTGACATATTTGGTTAGGGTTGCTTTTGAAAATCCTGTTTCCTCCATTACAGCCTTGACGGTCGTCTGAGACTCTTGTAATAGAAAGGAAAGGATTGAAAATTGGCCAGATTCAGCCTTTTCCATCAAATCTCCTAAATACATTTGTTACCCCTTTCATTTTCTACCTTAAGCATAGCATAAATCTTACAAATGCTGAAATAATCTGTTTCTCTTTTTATTTTCATGCTGATTTCCTGGTCCATTATCCTGAAAATCAGCAAACACACGGCTCCCCCTTTGGGCATTTTTATGCTAAAATAGTAGCTATGGATAAAATTATTAAAACTATATCAGAAAGCGGAGCCTTTCGTGCTTTTGTCCTTGACAGCACAGAAACAGTCCGCACTGCTCAAGAAAAACACCAAACCCAAGCTAGCTCAACTGTAGCGCTTGGTCGAACTCTTATCGCTAGCCAGATTCTCGCAGCCAATGAAAAAGGAAACACCAAACTAACAGTTAAGGTGTTGGGATCTAGCTCTCTAGGTGCTATCATCACCGTTGCTGATACCAAGGGGAACGTCAAAGGCTACGTTCAAAATCCTGGTGTTGACATCAAAAAGACTGCAACTGGTGAAGTTCTAGTCGGACCTTTTGTTGGAAATGGTCAATTCCTCGTTATCACAGACTACGGTACTGGAAATCCTTACAACTCTATGACTCCCCTTATCTCTGGGGAAATTGGTGAAGACCTTGCCTTTTACCTGACTGAAAGCCAACAAACTCCTTCAGCAGTCGGTCTCAATGTCCTTTTGGACGAGGAAGACAAGGTCAAGGTTGCAGGTGGTTTCCTAGTCCAAGTGTTACCAGGAGCCAAGGAAGAAGAGATTGCTCGCTTTGAAAAACGCATCCAAGAAATGCCAGCTATCTCAACCCTTCTGGAAAGCGACGACCATATCGAAGCCCTCCTCAAGGCTATCTACGGTGACGAGGCCTACAAGCGTCTTTCTGAAGAAGAAATCCGTTTCCAATGTGACTGTAGCCATGAACGCTTTATGAACGCTCTTGCTAGCCTTCCAAGCTCAGACTTACAGGAAATGAAAGAGGAAGACCACGGGGCAGAAATCACTTGTCAATTCTGCCAAACAACTTACAACTTTGATGAACACGACCTGGAGGAACTCATTCGTGACAAATCTTAATACACCCTTTATGATTGGCAATGTTGAGATTCCCAATCGTACCGTTTTAGCGCCCATGGCCGGCGTGACCAACTCAGCCTTTCGTACTATTGCAAAAGAGCTCGGAGCTGGACTCGTTGTCATGGAAATGGTCTCTGACAAGGGAATCCAATACAACAACGAAAAAACCCTGCACATGCTTCATATCGATGAAGGCGAAAACCCTGTCTCTATCCAACTTTTTGGTAGTGATGAAGACAGCCTAGCACGCGCAGCAGAATTCATCCAAGAAAACACCAAAACCGATATCGT
>CBDFAU010000040.1:0-5514 GCA_965245755.1 Streptococcus mitis
ACACTTAACAATACTAAAAATAAACTTTTTTTCTTCATAGATAACTCCTTAACTAGTGTTTAACCATTTAATTAACTAGTAAATAGTTTATCTTTATTTAGAAAATATGTCAAGAATTTTTACACAATTTCATAAAAAAGAGAACAGAATCCATATTCTGCTCCCTTTTTATCTTCTATAATAGTTGTATAGTTACTTACTCTCCTTTAACAAGACTAATAGCTTTTCAGTTTCTGCCATAATAGTATTGTTGTCCTGAGAACCAAATAACAGGTTATTTTTTAATCCTGTGAGAGTTTCGTTGGCATTGGACTTAAGAATTGGATCCTTAATCTTTTTAAGTAACTCTTCCGCCTCTCTCAGTTTTTCTTCAACCTTTTCAGTTTCAACCTGATGTTCCTCTGGTTCCGATGGTGATTCTTCTTCTGATTCCTCTGGTTCTTTTGGTTTTGGAGATTGTGCTTTCTCATTTTTCGGTTTTTCTTCGCGAGGTTTTTCCTCCTCAATTTTTTCTGTCTGAGGCTTCTCCTCTGTTGGTTTCTCTGTTTGATTGTTATCAGCTTGACTATTGTGGTTTCTTTGAACATGGTCGCTCGCATTGCCCCAACCACTATCTGAATGCGGACGTTCGTTTGGATGTTCGACATAATACTTCACAGTTTCAAATAGCTCTTCTAAAGTATACCCCTTAGGTGCCTCATAAAGTCCTTCGTCAAACCACTCAAATTTGATGTTATGGTAATGGTCATAATGAGGTATAATCAAACTTCCATTTTTAACTTCCACAGTATGTTGGAGATTGTAAGGCATCCGGTCAAGTGGTACCTTCTTAGCTGCTTTTACTCGATTGTAAATCGCTTCTGCTCCCTTAGCCTCAGTATTTCCTGAACTTTGATGATTTGTTGAAGGAGGAGTCAAACCTTTCTCTTTAGCATAAGCTTGACCTGATGCTCTTTCAGCTTCAGACAAACTATCTTTTTTAATCCAATGACTGTGGCTCATATGCGGAGTTACATAGGCATCCCCCTCATCACTGCTAATATCACGTGGATCAAAGATATAGCCATCTTCTGTTGTATACTTGCCTGCCAACTTGGCTACTTGAATCTCATCATCTGTGTAAGCTATTTGTGCATTTGGTTTTCCTAAACGTTCTGGATGACGAATCGGCGCTAGAAAAGCAAGGATATCATCAACTAACTTGACCTTATCACTTGACTCATCGTTGAGACGTTCCAATAGTCTATCCAAAGCGTCAAAATCAGCTTGGCGCCCTTTATTGGAAATCAAATCTTGATGAACTGTTGCTAGTAAATCATAAACTTTGTTGTAAAATTTTTGATCAGCAGATGCAAGATTGGTTTTCTTAGCTCCTAACTCATGAGACAAACTTTCTTGTTTGGCAAGTTTATCATCAATGGCTGCAACAGTTTCTGCTGAAAGTTCCTTGGCAGAAATATAACGCGAAATTCCATTCTCTTCGAAGACATAACCATCAACCACCTTTCGAATCACCTGTTTTACCAATTTTCCATCAATTGGATTGCTTGGAGTTGGTTTAGGATTTGGTACAGGTTGTGGACTTGGTATTGGGGTAGGCTCTGGAGCAGGAATTGGTTTTGGAAGGCTTGGAGTCGGAATTGGTTTTAATTCTTTACCACCTGCAGTAGTATGATTTCCTTGATAATTTTCAGAAATCATTCTCGCAATCTTCTGCTCTAAATCAGACATTTGAGAATAAGGGATAAAGTGATAATGGTCTCCGTGAGGCACTGCAACACCATTCGTAGTTTTTCTTGTAATCTGCGCCGGATCAAAGACAAGCCCATCTGATTCCACATGTCGTTGGCTGAGTGGCAAGGCATAAAGCTGTTTCAAGAGACTGGATACGTCTTCACTCGGACTAGCTTGATAGCTATTATCCACTTGTGGGCTAACACTTGGAGTCCATCTTCTGGTATTTGTCTCAACATTGCTTTGATTTGTTTGTCCATATGAACTACTATTCGATGCCTCTGATGAGCTACTGTTAGAAGAATTTGTAGACGGACGATAGCCAACTGAGCTTGTTTGACTACCTTTTCCAGATAGGAAGGCTCGAGCAGCAGCTAATTCACTGGCAGACAAGTCACTCTTAGGAATATAATGGAAGTGATTACCATGAGGAACGATATAGGCATCGCCCGTATCTTCTATAATATCAGATGCATTAAAGATATAACCATCATCTGTTGTATAACGACCCTGAGCTCTGGCAGCGACTACCTCTTTATCGCTAGAACCACCTCCGTGATTACTACCGTGTTCCTGCTTCTGACGAGTAATTTCTTCTTTTGAGCGAACATTATCAGCATGTGCTGCATCCTTTAGATAGACATAATACTTACCATCTACCTTAATCACATAGCCACCCTTGATTTCATTGACAATATCTGAATCCTTCAACTGATAATTCGGATCTTTCATCAGCAGTTCTTCACTAATGATAGCATCATAAGGAACCTTGCCATTATAGTAATGATAATGGTCTCCATGAGAAGTCACATAACCTTGATCCGTAATCTTGATAACAATTTGCTCAGCATTAATACCTTCTTTTTTACTAACTTCATCAGGTGTTAAATTCTCTGCCTTTTGACTTGGTTGTTTACCATCAATGTATGAAACACGGTTATTTTCTTTTACAGTTTGAGCTTGATGCAAACCTAGTTCATAAGCACAGACACTTAAAACAAGTGCAGCTGCTGACCCAGCTAGATATTTTTTATTGATTTTCATTCTTTCCTCTTTTCTTAACTCTATTTGATTCACTATAAAATAATAAACCGGTTAATTAACTAGTTAATAGTTTACTATTTTTAGTACTGCTTGTCAAGAATTTTTCGTATATACATAATAAAAATGAAAGCCCCTTTATCGAGACTCCCATTTTTCATTAGTTTGTTTTTGCCTTATTTACAGGTGAAGGATTACTACCTTTTAACAACGCAAGTAATTTTTCTGCTTCTGTCATGATACCATTATTATCCATTGTTTGCAGACTCAAATTATTTCGTAAACCAGCCAGGGTTTCTGTCGCATTAGCTTTCAGACTAGCATCTGTTACTTTAGCAAGTAAAACTTCTGCTTCTTTAAGCTTGGCTTCTACTTTTTCAGTCTCTACTTGAGGGACTTCTGGCTCAGCAGGTGTTTCCTCTACTGGTTCTTCATCCGCTTTGAAGTTCTTTTTGGGATCTTCACTGTGGTCTTTCTTACCTAAGACATGCTCACTGGCATTGCCCCATCCATCATTAGAATGTGGACGTTCGTCAGGATGTTCAACATAGTACTTAATCGTCGCAAATAAGTCTTCCAAGGTATAACCATTTGGGGCCTTGTACGAATGATCGTCAAACCAAGCAAATTTAATGTTATGGTAATGATCCTTGTGAGGAATGATTAAATTACCATTTTTAACTTCTACTGTATGCTCTACCATGTATGGAAGTCGAACGAGTGGAATTCGTTTCTCACCTTTCACACGATTGTAAATAGCCGCTGCACTATCTCCAGTTGGATTTGCTTGAGCATCTGCGTCTGCTGACGGAGGTAAAATTCCTTTTTCTTTAGTATAAGATTGAGCCGCAGCTTTTTCCTTATCAGAAAGGCTATCTTTTCCAATCCAGTGACTATGGCCCATATGAGGTGTTACATAGGCATCTCCTTCATCACTGATAATATCATGTTCGTCAAAAATGTAACCATCTGACGTCGTATACTTATCAGCTAATTGAGCAATACGAACTTCGTTTTCGGTATACTCAATTTGAGAATTTGGTTTTCCAAGTCGCTCTGGGTGAGTAATTGGTGCTAGGAATGCCAATAAATCATCTACCAATTTTCCTTTATTAGAAGATTCATCATTCAAGCGTTCTGCTAATTTGTCTAAGGCTTGGAAATCAGAAACGCGACCTTTATTTTCAGACAAGGATTTATGAGCCTCGGCCAACAGATTATATGCTTTATCATAAAATTCTTGGTCACGAGGAGCAACTTTTTCTTTTTTAGTAGTTAAAGCGTGTGACACACTCTCTTGTTTTGATAACTTGCTTTCAAGATTTTTAACAGTTTCAGATGGTAAATCTTTCGCAAAAACATAGCGTGAGATTCCTTTTTCTTCGAAAACATATCCTTCTCCAACTTTTCGTACCAGCTGACTAACCAAAGAAGAATTTGAGTCTATTTTAGGATTTGGAGTAGGAGCCGGTTTTACCATAGGTTTCAAAGGTTTTAAGGTAAGAGCTGGCAAAACAGGAGATGGAATTAAATTTGGAAGACTTGGAGTCGGAATTGGCTTTAATTCTTTGCCACCTGCAGTAGTATGATTTCCTTGATAATTTTCAGAAATCATTCTTGCAATCTTCTGCTCTAAATCAGACATTTGAGAATAAGGAATAAAGTGATAATGATCTCCATGTGGCACTGCAACACCATTCGCAGTTTTTCTTGTAATCTGCGCCGGATCAAAGACAAGTCCATCTGATTCCACATGTCGTTGACTGAGTGGCAAGGCATAAAGTTGTTTCAAGAGACTGGATACGTCTTCACTCGGACTAGCTTGATAGCTATTATCCACCTGTGGGCTAACACTTGGAGCCCATCTTCTGGTATTTGCCTCAACATTGCTTTGATTCGTTTGTCCATATGAACTACTATTCGGTGTCTCTGATGCGCTACTGCTAGAAGAATTTGTTGAAGGACGATACCCAACTGAACTTGTTTGACTACCTTTACCAGATAAGAAGGCTCGGGCCGCAGCTAATTCACTGGCAGACAAGTCACTCTTAGGAATATAGTGGAAATGATTGCCATGAGGAACGATATAGGCATCACCTGTATCTTCTATAATATCAGATGCATTAAAGATATAACCATCATCCGTTGTATAGCGGCCTTGAGCTCTAGCAGCTACTACCGCATTATCGTTAGAACCTCCTCCGTGATTACTACCGTGTTCCTGCTTCTGACGAGTGATTTCTTCTTTTGAGCGAACGTTATCAGCATGTGCTGCGTCCTTTAGATAGACATAATACTTACCATCTACCTTAATCACATAGCCACCCTTGATTTCATTGACAATGTCTGAATCCTTCAACTGATAATTCGGATCTTTCATCAGCAGTTCTTCACTGATGATAGCATCATAAGGAACCTTGCCATTATAGTAATGATAATGATCTCCATGAGAGGTCACATAACCTTGATCCGTAATCTTGATGACGATTTGCTCGGCATTAATACCTTCTTTTTTACTGACTTCATCAGGTGTCAAATTCTCTGCCTTTTGGCTTGGTTGGTTACCATCGATGTATGAAACACGGTTATTTTCTTTTACAGTTTGAGCTTGATGCAAACCTAGCTCATAAGCACAGACACTTAAAACAAGTGTAGCTGCTGACCCAGCTAGATATTTTTTATTGATTTTCATAATCTCCTCATTTCAATTCTTCTGCTAGAACACTCATATTTTCTTCA
>CBDFAU010000041.1:0-3949 GCA_965245755.1 Streptococcus mitis
TTCCAGTTACCAGCGATAAATGGTTTACGTGACATTTCACATACCTCTTTTTTCAATTTATTTTCTACTTATTTTATCACAATTAGACACAGCTTGCAAATCTTACTCGGATTTCAAGCCTGCTTACAAGGATTAATCCTTCCATAGATCCATAGCATTTCTAAAATCTGCAGATACCTGTGTCAACTGAGGATTGCTTGCTTCTCTCTCTGCCCGTTTAGCCTCGATTTGAGCCACACTTTTGATACCTTCATGGCGCCAATTTCTCAAAATCGCCTGAATGTACTTCCAGTTTGGTTTGCCATTCAAAACCGCTTCACGAAGAGCTTCCTTAATCAAATCAGCACTGGTTCCATCTTCCTTTAGCGTCTTGGTCAAATCCTCAATCTCAAAAGGAGTTAATAAGCGCCCTAACTCCTGCTGGAAAATTTCCACCAAATCCTTAAGCTGGTTTTGAGGTGTCAGCTGGTCTGAACTTGAATGAACTGCTCCAAGCAGGTCATCCAAACGTTCCAAAGCCAAACTAGCATCAAAAAGCAATTCAATTTCACCATTTAATTCGATGGTTCGATACTGAAGTAGTCCCCTCTCCGTCAGATTGGAAATGGCCTGATTGACATCCGAAATCTCCTTGCCAATCCTTTCAGCAATCTGGCTTGGCGACATTTCATCCAAGCCTGTCGTATTTTGCAAATAGAAAAATTGCCAGACCAGAAAATCATCGCTAGAAGGAAAGAGTTCCTTAAAATGCAAGAGCAGGGCACTCGGTAAAACCAAGTTCCCTGATTTAAAAGCGTCTAAATATGTCATAATTCCTCTTATAAATACCCAAAAGCAGATGCATCATCTTCTATTTTTCTCCAGTCAAAAGGGGTTTCCTGATAGACGGCATAATTCACCCAGTTACTGAAAAAGAGGGCTGCTGATGAAGACCAACAAAGACAAGGTGTCTGATTAACATCATCATCCTTAAAGTAATTTTCTGGAATATGTGGGTCTAAACCTGCATCACGATCCCTAAAATACTCTTTTGCCAAGGTATCACGGTCATATTCCAAATGCCCAAAACTATAAATTTCTCGTAAATCCCGACTGGCCAAAATCGAAACCCCAACCTGCGGGCCCTCTGATAAAATCTCAAGATTGGTTTTGTTTAAGATTTCTTCCTTAGAAATCTCCGTGTGCCGAGAATGAGGGGATACATAGCTATCGTCAAAGCCTCTAAAGAGAAGATGACCTTCCTTTAAAGTATCCTGAGGATAAATACCTGATAACTTACTGTCCATCTGGTATTTTTCCACCCCATAGCGCAAATAAAGACCAGCCTGAGCCCCCCAACAGATATGAAGAGTCGAATAGACATGGGTCTTGGACCACTCGATTACCTGACTGAATTCCTCCCAATAGTCCACTTCCTCAAATGGTAAATGCTCAACTGGAGCACCTGTGATAATCATCCCATCAAAATACTCATCCTTGACTTCAGGAAAAGTTTTATAAAAGGTCTCCATGTGCTCTGAACGAGTTGTTTTAGAACGGTGACTCTCCATATAGAGAAAATCAATATCCAGTTGCAGGGGCGTATTAGCCAAGTGGCGCAACAATTGAGTCTCTGTGACCATTTTTTGTGGCATGAGATTTAAAATTAAAATCTTCAAGGGACGGATATCTTGGTGGGCCGCACGTTGATCATCCATGACAAAGATATTCTCTGTCCGTAAAATCTCAACAGCTGGCAATTTTTTATCAATTCGAATCGGCATAACCCTCTCCTAACTGTACTTTTCAGGAATCATTGCATATGTTTGAAACTCTTCGAAAATCAAATTCAAACCGCGTCAACGTTGCCTTGCCGTACTCAAGTACAGCCTACGGCTAGTTTCCTAGTTTGCTCTTTGATTTTCATTGAGTATGAAACTAAATCTCAAACACTTAGTCCTTTTATTATACTGCAAGAAGATATAGTTTTCAATTATACTTTTTCTCTAACTAGCTATAGTCTATTTTTATATCCTAATGTAGAGAAAACAGCCCTAGGGACTGTTTTTCATTAATAATGCATAAGAACTTTGTAATCGTAGTCACCGATTTTTTCACGGCCGTTCAATTCATCCAATTCAACAAGGAAGGCACAACCTGCTACAACACCACCAAGTTTTTCAATCATCTCGATGGTTGCCTTAACAGTTCCACCTGTTGCCAAGAGGTCATCTACGATAAGTACACGTTGACCTGGCTTGATGGCATCCGCGTGCATAGTCAAGGTATCAACACCGTACTCTTTTTCATAGTCAGCAGAAATGACTTCACGTGGCAATTTACCTGGTTTACGAACAGGTGCAAAACCAATTCCCAACTCAAAGGCAACTGGACAGCCCACGATAAAACCACGAGCTTCAGGACCTACGATCATATCAATTTTCTTGTCAGTAGCATACTGAACAATTTCACGAACAGCGTAGCTATAAGCATTTCCATCAGCCATCAAAGGACTAATATCACGGAAGGTGATGCCTTCCTTAGGATAATTTTCAATTGTTGCAATATAATCTTTTAAATTCATCTTTTTCTTTCTTTCAAAGTTTTTTACTCTCTATTATAGCATATTTTTTAAGAAAGAAGAAAGGAAAAGTTAACTTCAATAATTATCTAACGATTTGACGATTTATGACTAGCCATAGCAATAAAGCCCAAGTTCTTTTTATTCTTATTAAACATTTTATACATAGTTAAAAACTGCTTTCTATTCTCCTTTTTACAAGCATTTACACAAATTTTCAAAGTTCCTAGCCAACCTTCGTCATAAATCATACCTGATAATTTCATTAATGTCATTTCACCAGTCAATACTTTCACATCACGATAACCTGATTCTATCATCACCTCTTCCCAACCATCTTGAGTTAAAGGACCTACATTTACATGAATTGCTTGTGACAATTCCTGTCTGATAGACTCTTTAGCTTCCTTAAGAAGCACATCATGTGTCAAAAGAAGACCTTCAGGTTTTAAAACCCTTAGATACTCCATTACACATTTTTTCTTAGCTTGATCGGCTTGCATAGTCAGCATAGCTTCATTTATAACAATATCAAAACTAGCATCTTCATAAGGAAGTTTCATTGCATTTGCTCTTTCAAATCTGATCAAATGACCAACACCTGCCGTTTCAGCAGATTTTTTAGCCACTTCTAAGGCTTGTCCATCCATATCAACAGCAGTTATCTTACAACCAAAACGCTGTGCCAACTCAATTGCTGTAGTTCCCCTATTGCACGCAACTTCTAGTATTCTCTTTTCTTTTGAAAATCTTCCTTCCGCAATTAACCAATCTGTGGCACGTTTTCCACCTGGACGTAAGCGTTTTTTCCCCAGTTTTGCTAAAAACTTATGACCTGCTTCTGACATCTGAACACCTCTATTTTTTCTTCATTATAACATAAAATTATATTATCTAACAATTCTAATCCATTATTTGATAAACTAGAATCAAAAGCATACAAGCTGCCATGACTATAGCATAAATCTATTAATCACCTCTCTAGTTCGAATTCAATTGCTCACGTAGTTTACGCATATAGGTTACGACTACATATTTGTACTTTAGAGTTGCTGGCCTCCTTATCCGTTATATACGCTTTACTATCACGTGCCTATTCGTATAGCCAAGATTTCTCTATCTCTTTCTCTGCCGATTCTTATTTCCAACGTCAGACTTAAACAGTCTATCCTAATGCCGTTCGATCAGCTACTCACAATAGTCAGGCTTGGGAATCACTTTTCTATTTACTAGTATATGGTACCCACAGAGGACTTACACCTCAGATGAATGGAATGCCTGTCGTACCTAAAAAAACGAGTACTTTCGTACTCGTTCTCTGATATAAACTACTAATTAAAGTGAGTTTACGTCAACTTTGATACCAACACCTTGAGTAGTTGTGATAGT
>CBDFAU010000042.1:0-3619 GCA_965245755.1 Streptococcus mitis
TAGAGTACTTGGTTTGGGACCAAGGTGTCGCAGGTTCGAATCCTGTCTTCCCGATTCATTACAGAGATACGTAAGCGTACCTTTTTTGTTTAACTAGATATTATATACATTAAGAGAGAATCAGTTTGCTTCTCTCTTTTTTTAATTGGCTCTTTGTCAACTGTAGTGGGTTGAAGAAAAGCTAATCTCGAGAAATGCCACATTTTGTCCTTTCTTTTTGATATTTAGGGAGATAAAAATCCGTTTTTGAAGTTTTCAAAGTTTCGGAAACCAAAGGCATTGCGCTTGATAAGTTTGATGAGATTATTCGTTGCTTCCAATTTTGCGTTGGAAAAGGGGAGTTGAAGGGCGTTGACAATTTTCTTTTTGTCCTTGAGAAAGGTTTTAAAGACAGTCTGAAAAAGAGGATGAACCTGCTTTAGATTGTCCTCAATGAGTCCGAAAAATTTATCCGGTTCCTTATTCTGAAAGTGAAAAAGCAAGAGTCATAGAGATGATAGTGGTGTTTCAAGTCTTCTGAATAGCTCAAAAGCTTGTCTAGAATTTCTTTATTAGTCAAGTGCATACGAAAAGTAGGGAGATTAAAACGTTTATCACTCAATTCACGACTATCCTGCTGTATGAGCTTCTAGTATCGCTTGATAGCCTTGTATTCATGAGATTTTCGTTCAAATTGATTCATGATTTGAACACGCACACGACTCATAGCATGGCTTAGATGTTGAACAATGTGAAAGCAATCAAGTACAATTTTTGCATTCGGAAAAAGCTGTTTAACCAAGTCATAATAAGGACTAAACATATCCATAGTAATAATTTTTACCTGACAGCGAACAGCTCTATGGTAGCGAAGAAAGTTATTTCGGATGACAGTTTGTGTTCTACCCTCAAGAACAGCTATGATACTGAGATTAAAAAATCTTGCGCAATGAAACTCATCTTCATCTACCGATTGAAACAGTCACTCACCTGACTGTTTTAACATCCAAGGGCATAATTTCAGGCAAATGGCTAAAGTTACACTCAAAGTGAAAGTCATTGAGCTTGCGAATGACAGTTGAAGTTGAAATGGCTAGCTGATGTGAAATATCGGTCATAGAAGTCTTTTCAATCAGCTTTTGAGTAATCTTTTGGTTGATGATAGGAGGGATTTGGTGATTCCTCTTGACGATAGAAGTCTCAGCCACCATCGTTTTTGAACAGTGATAGCACTTGAATAGACGCTTGCTAAGCAGAATTCTAGTAGGCATACCAGTCGTTTCAAGGTAAGGAATCTTAGACAGTTTTTGAAAGTCATATTTCTTCATTTGACTTCCCACAATGAGGACAAGATGGGGCATCGTATTCCAGTTTAGATATGATTTACTTGTGGGTATTCCTATTGATAACAGCTAAATTCCCAAACTAAGTTTCACCTCTAGTAAAAGTGGAAGTTACTTTGAGAAGTTACCCTTATTGATAGCATCCATAATTTGGATATTAGGGTCTTTAATATCGAGTAGTTTTGTGATAAAGTGTAGTTGTTCCATATGATTCTTTCTAATGAGTTGTTTGGTAACTTTTCATTATAGATCTTATGGGACTTTTCTATTGCCACTTTTTTCTTTTTTCCTTTCGTGTTACAATAAAGGTATGAATCAGTATCAGAAAAAGATTGTTAAAGGAACCATTTATTCGCTCCTATCCGGCTTAATCTGGGGAATCTGTGGAATTTTAGGAGAATATTTCTTTACTCATTATCAAGTGTCCTCTGGCTGGATTACCTCTATGCGTTTGACACTGGCAGGGAGTCTTGTGCTCATTTGGTCTGCAGTGCAATTAAAATCGCAAGTGCTAGATATTTGGCGAGATAAGAAAAATTACCTGCCCTTTTTAGCCTATTCTATTTTGGGGATTTTTTCAGTTCAGTATTTTTTCTATCTCTGTGTAGAATACTCAAATGCAGCGACAGCAACTATTTTACAGTTTATTAGCCCTGTCTTTATCCTCTTTTACAATCGTTTGGTTTATCAAAAACGAGCGTCAAAAAGCGCTATTTTCTATGTTTTGGTTGCCATGTTGGGTGTTTGCTTGATGGCGACAAAGGGGGATCTCTCTCAGTTATCCATGACGCCACTGGCCCTTATTACAGGTTTGCTGAGTGCCATGGGGGTCATGTTTAATGTTATCCTACCTCAGCCTTTCGCTAAGAGATATGGTTTTGTACCCACGGTTGGGTGGGGGATGATTTTGGCCGGTTTATTTAGCAATGTCCTCTCGCCGGTTTATCAGCTTTCCTTTGTTCCTGATATTTGGAGTATTTTGATTTGTCTCATTATCGCTTTTTTTGGGACAGCTTTTGCCTTTTTTATTTCCATGAAGGCTGTTTCCTTGGTTTCTCCTCTGGTTGTTTCCGTTATCAGTGCCAGTGAACCTCTCTCTTCTGCTCTCTTGAGTGTTTTGTTTTTAGGCTTGGTAGTGGATTGGTCCCTCCTTCTAGCTATGGCCTTGATTATTTTGCCTATGATTTTCCTATCGATAGAAGAAGCGAAAGAAAGTAAATAAAAAGTCCGTTCTTAATTCTAAAAGTGTGCTATACTAGAATAGTCAATAAAACACGGGGAGATAGTTGTGAAGAGTGTTTTTAGGTTGTATCGGTAGGAGCTTGCTTTTACCGACAGCACGTTTTATCTCACATCCCTAAAAATCATCCCTAAAAACAAACAAAAAGGCTTCAAATTTGAGGCCTTTTTTGGTAGAATAGGTATCATTAAAATGAACTAGGAGGCGCCTATGACTGCTACAAAAATGAACGCACAAGAAATTATCCAATTTATCGCCAATGCTGAAAAGAAAACCAGTGTTAAAGTAACCTTTGAGGGACAACTCGCAACTGCTGTACCTGGATCTGTTGTTAAACTAGGAAATGTCCTATTTGGAGACTGGAAGGACGTTGCTCCGCTTCTCGAAGGTTTGGTAGAAAATCAAGACTATGTTGTTGAACAAGATGCTCGTAATTCTGCAGTTCCTTTGCTAGACAAACGTGCTATCAATGCTCGTATTGAGCCGGGTGCTATTATCCGTGACCAGGTTGAAATTGGTGACAATGCTGTTATCATGATGGGAGCGGTTATCAATATCGGTGCTGAAATTGGTGCAGGAACTATGATTGACATGGGTGCTATCCTTGGTGGCCGTGCTATCGTTGGGAAAAACAGTCACGTTGGTGCAGGTGCGGTTCTTGCAGGTGTGATTGAGCCAGCGAGCGCAGAACCAGTCCGTGTTGGAGATAATGTTCTTATCGGCGCCAATGCAGTGGTTATCGAAGGGGTCCAAATCGGTAGTGGTTCAGTTGTCGCAGCAGGAGCTATTGTTACCCAAGATGTCCCAGAAAACGTGGTGGTAGCAGGTGTTCCAGCTCGTATTATCAAAGAGATTGATGCCCAAACCCAACAAAAAACAGCGCTAGAGGATGCGCTTCGTACCTTGTAATTGTAAAAGAAAAATAGAGGCGGAACCCTTCTTCCAGCCTCTTTCTGCTATATCGGAGGATAGATAGATGTTAGATTTGATTCAGACTAGACGAGATTTGCACCAGATTCCAGAGATTGGCTTGGAGGAGTTCAAGACTCAGGCTTAT
>CBDFAU010000043.1:0-3211 GCA_965245755.1 Streptococcus mitis
CAAAAGCAATCAAGTGTTTAGTTGAAAACACAACATCAAGAATTTTTGAGGTTGTATAGTTAAGTGACTAAGCGTACAAGGTGGATGCCTTGGCAATCAGAGGCGAAGAAGGACGTGCTAATCTGCGAAAAGCTTGGATGAGTCGATAAGAGGCGTTTAATCCAAGATGTCCGAATGGGGAAACCCAGTAGATGAAGAATCTACTATTACTTACTGAATCCATAGGTAAGTGAGGCAAACCGGGAGAACTGAAACATCTAAGTACCCCGAGGAAAAGAAATCAACCGAGATTTCGTTAGTAGCGGCGAGCGAACGCGAAGGAGCCTGTTAGTGATAATGACAGAGACAGAGGAACAAGCTGGGAAGCTTGGCGATACAGGGTGATAGCCCCGTACTCGAAGTCCAGGTTATGGTACTAAGCTAACGACAAGTAGGGCGGGACACGTGATATCCTGTTTGAAGATGGGGGGACCATCCTCCAAGGCTAAATACTCCTGATTGACCGATAGTGAACCAGTACTGTGAAGGAAAGGCGAAAAGAACCCCGGTGAGGGGAGTGAAATAGAACCTGAAACCTTGTACGTACAAGCAGTGGGAGCCTTTTAAGGGTGACTGCGTACCTTTTGTATAATGGGTCAGCGACTTATATTTTGTAGCGAGGTTAACCGAATAGGGGAGCCGAAGGGAAACCGAGTCTTAACTGGGCGTCTAGTTGCAAGGTATAGACCCGAAACCCGGTGATCTAGCCATGGGCAGGTTGAAGGTTGGGTAACACTAACTGGAGGACCGAACCGACTAATGTTGAAAAATTAGCGGATGACTTGTGGCTGGGGGTGAAAGGCCAATCAAACCGGGAGATAGCTGGTTCTCCCCGAAATCTATTTAGGTAGAGCCTTGAGCGGACACCTTCGGGGGTAGAGCACTGTTTCGGCTAGGGGTCCATCCCGGATTACCAACCCGATGCAAACTACGAATACCGAAGAGTGATACTCAGGAGACACACGGCGGGTGCTAACGTCCGTCGTGGAGAGGGAAACAACCCAGACCGCCAGCTAAGGTCCCAAAGTCTATATTAAGTGGGAAACGAAGTGGGAAGGCTTAGACAGCTAGGATGTTGGCTTAGAAGCAGCCATCATTTAAAGAAAGCGTAATAGCTCACTAGTCGAGTCGGCCTGCGCGGAAGATGTAACGGGGCTCAAATATAGCACCGAAGCTGCGGCATCAGTAGCAATTCTGTTGGGTAGGGGAGCGTTCTGTAAGCGGATGAAGATGGCTCGAGAGGGCTGTTGGACGTATCACAAGTGCGAATGCTGACATAAGTAACGATAAAACGGGTGAAAAACCCGTTCGCCGGAAGACCAAGGGTTCCTGTCCAACGTTAATCGGGGCAGGGTGAGTCGGCCCCTAAGGCGAGGCTGAAAAGCGTAGTCGATGGGAAACGGGTTAATATTCCCGTACTTGGTAAAGCTGCGATGTGGGGACGGAGCAGGTTAGGTTAGCGTGCTGTTGGATATGCACGTTTAAGTTGGTAGGTGGGGAGTTTAGGCAAATCCGGACTTCCTTAACACTGAGAGATGATGACGAGGCTCTACGGAGCTGAAGTAACCGATACCACACTTCCAGGAAAAGCCACTAAGCGAAAGGCTTTACTAAACCGTACTGAAAACCGACACAGGTGGTCAGGTAGAGAATACTCAGGCGCTTGAGAGAACTCGGGTGAAGGAACTAGGCAAAATAGCACCGTAACTTCGGGAGAAGGTGCGCCGGCGTAGATTGTAGTCCCTCGCGGGCGAAGGTTGAACCGGTCGAAGATACCAGCTGGCTGCAACTGTTTATTAAAAACACAGCACTCTGCAAACACGAAAGTGGACGTATAGGGTGTGATGCCTGCCCGGTGCTGGAAGGTTAATTGATGGTGTAATCGAAAGAGAAGCTCCTGATCGAAGCCCCAGTAAACGGCGGCCGTAACTATAACGGTCCTAAGGTAGCGAAATTCCTTGTCGGGTAAGTTCCGACCTGCACGAATGGCATAATGATGGCCAGGCTGTCTCCACCCGAGACTCAGTGAAATTGAAATCGCCGTGAAGATGCGGTGTACCCGCGGCTAGACGGAAAGACCCCGTGAACCTTTACTATAGCTTGACACTGAACATTGAATTTTGATGTGTAGGATAGGTGGGAGACTATGAAGATGATACGCCAGTATTGTTGGAGTCGTCCTTGAAATACCACCCTTTAACGTTTGATGTTCTAACGAAGATTACGAAACGTGGTCTCGGACAGTGTCTGGTGGGTAGTTTGACTGGGGCGGTCTCCTCCCAAAGAGTAACGGAGGAGCACGAAGGTTTGCTAATGACGGTCGGACATCGTCAGGTTAGTGCAATGGTATAAGCAAGCTTAACTGCGAGACAGACAAGTCGAGCAGGTACGAAAGTAGGTCATAGTGATCCGGTGGTTCTGCATGGAAGGGCCATCGCTCAACGGATAAAAGGTACTCCGGGGATAACAGGCTGATACCGCCCAAGAGTTCATATCGACGGCGGTGTTTGGCACCTCGATGTCGGCTCATCACATCCTGGGGCTGAAGTAGGTCCCAAGGGTATGGCTGTTCGCCATTTAAAGTGGTACGCGAGCTGGGTTTAGAACGTCGTGAGACAGTTCGGTCCCTATCTGCCGTGGGCGTTGGAGAATTGATTGGGGCTGCTCCTAGTACGAGAGGACCGGAGTGGACGCACCACTGGTGTTCCGGTTGTGTCGCCAGACGCATTGCCGGGTAGCTAAGTGCGGAAGAGATAAGTGCTGAAAGCATCTAAGCACGAAACTTGCCAAGAGATGAGTTCTCCCAGTCTTTAAGACAGTAAGGGTTGTTTAAGACTAAGACGTAGATAGGTCTGGTGTGTAAGTGGTGCGAGCCGTTGAGCTAACAGATACTAATTGCCCGAGAGGCTTAACTATACAACGCTCAAGGGTTTTGGGTGTTGGGTAAACAAAACAAACTCAGAAAAGAAGGAAGTTTTTAGGTTAATCAGCTTGTTTGGTTGTGAGACGCTAGAGATAGCGGAGCAGAGTAGAGAAAAGTTATTAAAGGAATAATCCTGGCGGCGATAGAGCGGTGGTCCCACCTGACCCCATACCGAACTCAGAAGTGAAACGCCGATGCGCCGATGGTAGTGTGGGGCTTCCCCATGTGAGAGTAGGACACCGCCAGGTA
>CBDFAU010000044.1:0-2613 GCA_965245755.1 Streptococcus mitis
AGTTTTAGAGCTGTGTTGTTTCGAATGGTTCCAAAACACTTGTAACGTCTATCAAAACTTCATCGTAGTTTTAGAGCTGTGTTGTTTCGAATGGTTCCAAAACATTCGTTTAGCTCAATAGCTAGCTCGTCTTGTTTTAGAGCTGTGTTGTTTCGAATGGTTCCAAAACCCTGTTCTTGGTGCGCAGCTATTTCGCATCGTTTTAGAGCTGTGTTGTTTCGAATGGTTCCAACCCATATTAAAAGCTACTCATTTTTTAAGTAGCTTTTTTCTTATTCAAGATTACATATTGCTCGTCACAAACCCATTCCCCTGTAGAGAAGCAAGACTGCGAGTCCTACGAACAACACTAACGCTACCAGTCTCTGACTAGCGCTATACATCCGTCTTTCACCTTGAACTGGAAAGATAATTGCTAGAAATGCTCCACCAACTGCTCCCCCGATATGACCTGCTAGGCTGATTCCTGGAATCAGAACACTTCCAATAATGTTAACCACAAAAAGTGTCAGATAAGACTGTCCTAGCTGTTGGATATAAGGATTACGCGTTGCATAGCGAAGAACAATAATCGCAGCAAATAGCCCATAAAGAGAGGTAGAAGCTCCTGCTGCTAAGGATTTTGGACTAAATACAAAAACAAAGAGATTACCCATCATTCCTGATAAAAGATAGACAAAGAAAAACTTCTTGGATCCGAAAATTTCCTCTACTTGCCTACCAAGATAATAGAGCGAAAGCATATTGACAATGAAATGTTCCCACCCAATATGAACAAAAATGGCAGAGAAGAGACGCCAAACCTGCTCAGGAAAGAGGCGAATAGCTGGCCCATACATGGCTCCAAATCGAAATAAGGTATCTGCTCTGTCAAAGTTTCCGCCTGCAGTGACCAACATTAGTAAAAATACCAAGGCCGTTACAAAAAGGAAGAAACTCGTCACAGGATAACGTCTATCAAAGATTTCCTTCATCAATTAATACCTCCTGAACAGGAATATCATGGTTTTCAGGTATAAAGTCCTGAATTTGACAAGGATATATCGTACTCAAAGTATTACCAGAAAAATGTTCCAGATAGCAGTCATAATAGCCTCCACCGTATCCAATACGATATCCTTCCGTCGTAAAAGCCAGCCCAGGAACATGAATCAAATCAATCTGATAGGCAGCCACTACTTCCAAATCTCCCTGTGGCTCCAGTAATCCAAAGGAAGTTTTGACCAGTTGTTGCGGATTATAGACTACAAAGTCCATGCGCCCCTTGGGATAAGTTTTGGGTATCAGAACCTTCTTGCCGTCCTTCAGCGCCTGCTCAATCAGTTCCTGCGTTTGAAACTCATGATGAAAAGAGAGGTAGGTTGCGATGACTTTAGCTTCTTGGTAAAAGGGGTGCTGTAAAAGACGCTCAGTTAAAGCTTGGTCTATAAACTGTTTTTGCTCTCGAGGTAAAGCCTTCATTTCTTGCATGACTTGCTTACGTAATTCCGATTTCATAGACAACCCCTCTACTCTGCTGCCTTCTTTTTCAGAAAACTAGAGACCGCGTCCACCCCAATAGCTAAGGATTCTTCCTTAGGACTCATCTGAGGGTGATGAAGGGCGTAGGGACTATCAATACCTAGCCAGAACATAACGCCATCAACTTTTGAAAGGAGATAACCAAAGTCTTCACCTGTCATAGCAGGTTCGATATCAATCAGCTCAATTCCCTCTTTTTCTTCAAAGAAGTCCATCAGTTCACGCGCCAAGGCTGGATTGTTCTCAACAGGCAGGTAACCACCTTGCTTGAGTTCCACTTCGACTTCCATATCGAAGGCAGCTGCAACTCCTTCTGCAACTGTTTTGACCCGCTTTTGCACCAAGAGACTCATATCTTGAGTCAAGGCCCGAATAGTTCCATGCAAAAAGGCTGTGTCTGTGATGACATTGTTGGTTGTTCCAGCTTGAAAAACGCCAAAGGTCACCACCGCTCCCTCGATTGGATTAACATTGCGGCTAACCACTGACTGTACTTGGGTCACAAAGTAACTAGCAGCCACCAAGGCGTCATTAGCTTCATGTGGAAAGGCTGCGTGGCCACCTTTGCCTTTGAAACGAATCTTCACCTCGCAAGTCCCTGCAAAGAGTGTATGAGTATTGGTCGCAATCTGACCAACCTTCAAATCTGGCCGAACATGAAGCCCATAAAATTGATCTGGCAACCAATCTCCAAAAGCACCATCCTCATACATGAGCATACCACCAGCCTCATTTTCTTCAGCAGGTTGAAATAGGAAGAGCAGATTATTCTTTGGCTGCTCCTCAAGGGCTCGTTCAAGACAGCCCAAAGCAATAGTCATGTGGAAATCGTGGCCACAAGCGTGCATACGACCTTGGTGCTGAGAAGCGAAAGGAAGTCCTGTTTGTTCAACGATAGGCAGGCCATCAATATCTGTTCTCCAACCAATGGTACGCTCTGGCTGACTTCCCTGCAAATAAACCAAAATACCTGTCCGCCAAGTTCGAACTTGAGCAAAATCCTTGCCCGCAGTCAATTTCTCAATCACATCCAGCAGATAAGCCTGAGTCTTGAACTCCTCCAAGCCAATCTCTGGAATCTGGTGCAAATCT
>CBDFAU010000045.1:0-2409 GCA_965245755.1 Streptococcus mitis
GGTATAGACCTATTTTCTAGAGATATTTTAAAAGAGCTGGATTTCTCCAACTCTTCTCTTTTTAATACAAGTTATTTTGATTTGACTGGTTTATCTTGAGCTGTTTGCAAGGCTGTAGCAATGGTATCTGCATACAATTTAGCTCCTGCTTCAATTTTACTGTTGTCACTTCCAAAATGGACTTGGTCTGTTCCAGTCCAAATTTCTGGATGTTCCTTAGCAACTTGATTCCAATCTGCTATCGTGATGTAAGGTGTCTTCTCTGCCAATTCTCTCATATAGGCAGCCTCTTTCTCAACGATTGCATAGGTCTCTTTTGTCTTATCTCCTTCATAAGGAGTCACCAAAACCATATGGTGCCCCTTAGGAAGATTTTTTACGATACTATCCCAGTCTTCCTTATAATTTTCAGGATTATTTACCCCAGTTGCAATAACCACCATCTTTGGTAGAAATTTATTCTGGCTATTGTTGAGCATTATTTCATTGGCAGTCTTAGTTGTTCTGCTGACCTGTGCGTTAATCTGTGCTCCAGGAAGGGCTGTCTGCAGGGCTGTATTTGCCCTTAAGGCCACCGAGTCACCAATTAGCATAGTGCCATCAGCAATTCCTAAACTATCAGCTTCTGCTCGTTCTGTCATCACCTTGGTCTGGCTAATATTTGTTGCAGCTTGCTTCAAGCCATTGACAGTTAAGTCTGTCTCAAAAGCTCCCACTTGTGGCGCCATCAAAGTCACTAAAAAGACAATGAAGGCCAAGATTCCTGTACTTGCTGCAAGGATTGCGTGAATATGAGGCAGGGGACGAAGAGTTTGTAGAATAGGTGTGTCCTTTCCTGCAATCCAAGGTTCCAACACATAAAATGATAGGCTGGCGAATCCATAAGAAAAAATCAAAGTCAGTAACACAGCAAAAAGATTTGATGTCAACTGTGAAAAAATGATATAGAAAGGCCAATGGAAAAGATAAACCGCATAGCTAGTATCTGCTAAAAAGCTAATCATCTTTGGCTCCTGCATGTTAGGAGTCTTTTCATGTAAGACACGCGCCGCCAGAATCATAGCAAGGGCTGCAAGGCTGGCAAGCAAGAAGCCCATAAGATAGGTAAAGAGATAGGTAAATTTGACAAAGAAGGTCAAAATGAGTAAGAATCCAAAACCTCCCCCAAAAACTAAAAGGGTCTTGCGTAAATCCCAGATTTTATCCAATTGCTTAACTAGGGAAGTCGTCTGACGAACGCCTACGATAGTTGCTAACACACTTCCCAAAAAGAATGGATAAACATGAGTTAAACTGGAGAAGTAAACAGAGGAATAAGAGGTTACTAGAAAACTACCAATAAACATGGAGAAGAAGCTGATCAAGAAGGCAGCAGCAGACAAGAGAAAGACCATCCCCCTCAACTGACCATTTGATTTAGCCTGTTTAGATAAGAACCAAACTGCCAATCCCCAGAGGATATAGTAGTGAACCTCAACAGCCAAGCTCCAATTATGAACAAACAAATGTGGAATGAACTGAGATTCATAACTCCCACCTGTTAGGAGCTCATAGAAGTTGGTCATGAAGCCTAAAACACCCGCAATCTGACCCCCAATTCCAGCCACATAATCTTGGCGAACTAGAAAAGTAAAGGGCATGGTTACCAAGACCATCAAAACCACAGGTGGCACAATCCGATAAAAGCGTCTCCTAAAAAATCCTATCAAGTCAATCTCATGATTTTTAGAAAATTCTTCGATGAGTAGAGCCGTAATCAGGAAGCCTGAAAACGTGAAAAAGACATCTACCCCGAAAAATCCTCCAGGAAAGATCGTCTGAAAGAAATGATACAAGAGTACCAGTAGTAAACCTGTAATCCTAATCAAGGAAAACCATTTAATGCGCATACGAGTTTATTCTCCCTTTCATTATACACTTTATTCTATCAAAAAAAGAAGAAAAATCCCAAGAGAAAACTTAGGATTTTTAGCTTATATCAATTCCAGTTTAAAAATTACGGCCTGACTTATTATAGCCATATTTTTCAACAAAATACTCACGGAATTCCAAGAGATTGTCATCCATGATGGCTTGTCGCACTTGCTTCATCAGGTTAAGCAAGAAGTAAAGATTGTGGTAGCTAGTCAAGCGGATACCGAAGGTTTCATCAGCCTTGAGCAGGTGACGAAGATAAGCGCGTGTATAGTTCTTACATGTGTAGCAATCACACTCAGGATCCAACGGCGTAAAGTCCTCAGCAAACTGGGCATTTTTGACAACCAAACGCCCCTGACTAGTCATACAAGTCCCATTACGAGCGATACGAGTCGGCAAGACACAGTCAAACATATCCACCCCACGAATCACCCCATCAATCAAGCTATCTGGCGCTCCCACACCCATCAAATAGCGAGGTTTGTTTTCAGG
>CBDFAU010000046.1:0-1957 GCA_965245755.1 Streptococcus mitis
GCCTTGAGCTTGTCACCCTGCTCCAAAATGGCCTTTTCCAACATCTCAGGAGTCAAGACAAAACCATTTTCAGTCGTGTCAATCTCGACAATCTCTGCCCCAACTAGATTGACAATCGGTTCATAGCCTGGATAGGCAGGGGCTGGTAAGAGCACCTTGTCGCCCTCTTCCAAAATAGCCGTCAAAGTCGCAGATAAAGCCTCTGTTGCCCCAATTGTAACCAAGATTTCATTTTCAGGAGCATAGTCCAGTTGGTACTTTTCCTTAACAAAATCACTAGCCGCCTGACGTAGAGTCAGCAGACCACTCATCCCTGTATAGTAGGATTGGTTCTGGTCAATCGCCCGCTTAGCCGCCTCCTTAACATGATCTGGCGTTGTAAAATCAGGTTCCCCCAAGGTCAAACGCAAGACCCCAGGAATCTCCGAAATAGCCTGGTCAAACTGACGAATCAACGAAACTTGAATCTTATCTAACTGTTTATTAAAGCGCTTAGTTAAGTCCATAGATACCTCCTACTTTCGAAACGTATCTCTATTATACTACAAAAGCCCCCCGACCGCAAAAATACATTAGAGAATAGCGCTAGCATAACAAATTGAAGTATTTAAAATGAATTTATTGCAACTCCACTAACGGACTTAGTTTGGATTAGATAAGCACGACAAAAAGATACCAGAGGTGGAGCTCTAGTATCTTTGTTTTTGCCAAGACTTCGTTACAGTTCTTATAAAATTATTATCACATGATTAGCGCTACTTGTCAAATAATTGTTAGCTCCACTTTCTATTTTACTTTTCCTGTTTACAGGTCTATAATGGTAACAGATTCTATTTGGAGGTTTTTATGTCATTTCTATCAAAAAATGGAGCAGGCATCTTGGCCTGCCTTCTCATTTCCATCCTATCTTGGTACTTAGGAGGATTCTTCCCTGTGATTGGCGCGCCTGTTTTTGCGATTTTTATGGGCATGCTTCTCCATCCCTTTCTCTCGTCCTATAAACAACTAGACGCAGGTTTGACCTTTAGTTCCAAGAAATTGCTCCAGTATGCTGTTATCTTGCTTGGTTTTGGTCTCAATATCTCGCAAGTCTTCGCAGTTGGACAATCTTCGCTCCCTGTTATCCTGTCCACCATTTCAATAGCCTTGATTGTTGCCTACCTCTTCCAGCGTTTCTTTGAGCTAGACACAAAACTAGCTACCTTGATTGGAGTGGGTTCTTCTATCTGCGGTGGCTCTGCCATTGCTGCGACAGCACCTGTTATCCATGCCAAGGAAAAGGAAGTAGCCCAAGCTATCTCCGTTATCTTTTTCTTCAATGTCTTGGCTGCACTTATCTTTCCGACTCTAGGAACCTGGCTTCATCTATCCCATGATGGCTTCGCCCTCTTTGCAGGAACTGCGGTCAATGATACTTCCTCTGTCACGGCTACCGCCAGCGCTTGGGACAGTCTCTACCAGACCAATACCCTCGAATCCGCAACCATTGTCAAACTCACACGAACCCTGGCTATCATCCCCATCACTCTCTTTCTCTCCTACTGGCAAAGTCGTGAACAAAAAAATAAGCAAGGCTTACAACT
This sequence comes from Streptococcus mitis, assembly GCA_965245755.1. Taxonomy (GTDB): domain Bacteria; phylum Bacillota; class Bacilli; order Lactobacillales; family Streptococcaceae; genus Streptococcus; species Streptococcus mitis_DY. Next base: position 1,584 of record CBDFAU010000046.1, read on the forward strand.
GAAAAAAGTCTTCCCACTTTTTATCCTCTACTTCATCCTTGCATCTCTCCTAACCACCCTACTGACCTCTCTCGGTGTGTCCAGTAGCTTCTTTACTCCTCTCAAACAACTCTCTAAATTCCTCATTATCATGGCCATGAGTGCTATCGGTCTCAAAACAAATCTGGTAGCTATGGTCAAATCCAGCGGAAAATCCATTGTCCTCGGAGCCATTTGCTGGATAGCCATCATTCTCACCAGTCTCGGTATGCAGACCCTTATCGGCATTTTCTAACACTCTTCGAAAATCTCTTCAAACCACATCAACGTCGCCTTGCCGTATATATGTGACTGACTTCGTCAGTCTTATCTACAACCTCAAAACAGTGTTTTGA
>CBDFAU010000047.1:0-1647 GCA_965245755.1 Streptococcus mitis
AACTGTTTGACATTCATTTTCCTCACATTATTCTCCTACTATTTTACCATATTTAAAGGTATTTTCTAAAGACAAAAGGAAGCCACTTCAAGACAACAAAGAATTTTCTTATTTGTACTTTTACTACTCATTTAAGGAGATTTACCTATAGAAAAAGAATGAGTTTAAGGAAATTAAAAAATTTTCATAACAGTACTCCCCAAAAAAAGTTAGATAAATGATTTATCCAGAGAAGTTAGTTCTATTTTACACATAAAGAAAATACCCCAAAAGTTAGACAGAAAAAATCTAACTTTTGGGTTGCAGTTTCTCATTTATAAAACCTGAACAGAAAGTAAGCTCTAACTTCTGCCTTCTCTCTTATGCTTGATATCGTTTCACACCATCTAGATAGGTTGCTACCAATTCCAAATCTTTATCTAGTACGATAAAGTCAGCGTCGTAGCCTTCACGGATTTGGCCACAGACATCATCAATGTGAACAGATTTTGCTGGGTTGAGACTGGCCATCATGACTGCTTCATGCGGATTCGCAATTCCCCATTCGACAACATTCTTCAAACCGTCTTTGAGTTTGAGAATAGAACCTGCCAAATTGCCTGTCGATTTGAGACGAGCAGTTCCATTGGCAACCACTACTGGGAATTCTCCCAACATGTAGTCTCCATCTTCCAAGCCACCAGCTGTCATACAGTCTGTGATAAGGGCAATATTTTCAGTTCCCTTTTGCTTGAGCAAAATATCACAGGCCTTTGGATCTACGTGGTGACCGTCACAAATTAATTCTGCGTAAGTATGTGGCAATTCATACATGGCTCCAACCATACCGAGTTCACGGTGAGTCAACCCACGCATGCCATTGTAGGCATGTACCCAAACGCTCGCTCCAGCATCAACTGCTTTTTTGGCTTCATCAAAAGTCGCATTTGAGTGTCCAAGAGCAACGGTCACACCTTCTCCAGTGATAGTCCGTACAAAGTCTTCTACACCTTCGCGTTCTGGCGCAAGGGCAATTTTATTAAGCAAGCCATTGGCTGCTTTTTGCCAAGCACGAAACTCATCCATACGAGGATCTTTCATATAGGCAGGGTTTTGAGCCCCTTTGTATTTCTCTGTGAAATAAGGTCCCTCAAAGTAAATACCACGAATCTTGGCTCCACTTGCTTCCTGATAACGGGCACCGATATTTTCAGTTACCGCAAGCAATTGCTCATAAGAGGAAGTCAAAGTTGTTGGTAAGAAGCTGGTAACACCAGTGCTAAGCAATCCTTCACTCATGGTATGAAGCGTTCCTTCGATGTTATTGTCCATAACATCCACACCGCCAAATCCATGAATGTGGGTATCTACAAGTCCTGGGGCAATGCTATAACCTGTATAGTCAATCACCTCAGCGCCTTCAGGAATCTCTTCTACATGTTTGCCAAACTTGCCATCCACAAGTTCCAAGTAACCGCCACGACGAACTCCGTGTGGGTAGAAAAATTGATCCGCTTTAATATAGTTAGGCATAATGTTAACCTCCTTAAAAGATTGATTCTATAATTTATTATGTCAATTACATTATAAACCTTTCTTTTTTATTTGTAAATGGTATAGACCTATTTTCTAGAGATATTTTAAAAGAGCTGGATTTCTCCAACTCTT